>NZ_PREY01000070.1:0-4284 GCF_002959955.1 Burkholderia sp. BE12
AATATGAATCACTTCATAAACCTGACTTACTTTAGTGTGAGACTCTTGATACTTTCGCTTTCTGATCCGAGGATCAGCTCGCTTCCATCAAGCGCCCACACTTATCGGCTGTTAATTTTTAAAGAGCATTTCTGCGAGAAACCTGAAGTTTCCCGGCAGCGCTGCGTTTTCAGCAGCAGAGAAGCGAGATTATGAACCGTGTTTCGCAGCTCGTCAACAACTTTTTACCTACATCGTTGCGACTGCGGGGTCCATCTTCCTGCGCCGCCAAGGCTCGTTACCACCGAACCTCACCAGCACCGCTTCCCTTCCTCCCGCGCCGCGTTTCCGTTAGCGCGAAAGAGGCGTGATTCTAAGCACCCACCCCCATCCGCGCAAGCCCTTTGTGAAGAAAATTTGAAAAAGCCTCCGTGCGCTGTCGCGCACGGACGCTTTGGGCTCGACGAACGATGTCGCGCTGTCGGGCCGCAGCCCGTCGACAACCTTTCCCTCTATATATAGAAGCGCGTCACTTGCCGCCCGCCGCAGCCTGCAGTTGCTCGACCGGCACCGCGTCGGCCATCGCCGCGTAGCCCGCATCGCTCGGATGGATACCGTCGCCGCTATCGTATCGGCGCTGCAGCACGCTTGGGCGCGCCTGATCGCGCAGCACCGCATCGAAATCCACCACGCCGTCGAACCCGCCGCCGCCGCGGATCCACCGGTTCACCTCGAGCCGGATCGCTTCGCGTCCGGCCGGCAACGCCGCCGGCGTGAGCGTCGCGCCGAAGACCTTCACGCCCTGCCGGTGCGCCGCCTCGATCAGCCGGCGATAGCCGTCGATCAACGACACGGCCGTCACCTGCGTATGCGGGTGATCGCAATCGAGCCCCGTGCGCGGCGGCATCGCCGCGAAGTTGATGTCGTTGATCCCGATCAGCACGATCGCCGCCTTCACGCCCGAGCGCGACAACGCATCGCGCTCGAACCGCGACGCCAGCGACGTGCCGTAGCACGCGGAATCGCTGAGCAGCCGGTTGCCGCTAATGCCGAGATTCACGACGCCGATCGAATCGGCGCCCGACGCCGCCAGCCGGCGCGCGAGCGCGTCGGGCCAGCGACGGTTCCGGTTCACGCTGGAGCGCAGCCCGTCGGTGATCGAATCGCCGATCGCGGCGACGCTGGCGTGAGCAGAACCCGTCTCGACGGCCAGTTCGGTTACCCACGCATATTGGGTGAAACGGGTGCGGAACGCGGCGGCGCCCGGATCGCTCACGTGCTCGCCTGGTGCGGACACATAGTTGAACTGGTTCGACACGCGATGCCAGACCGTCATCCGCTGGTTCGGCCCCATCTGGAGATTGATCGCATACGGCTGCGCGGCCGTCACGTCGATCGCCACCCGATCGCTTTCGAGTTCCTGGCCCGGCGCAAGCGTCACCGACGCCTTGCCGCCGAACCGGACCGGCACCGCCGCGCCGCCGAGTGCCGCCCCTTCGCCGGCGCGCGCGAGGCTCGCGGCCTCGACGACCAGCGGCGCGCGACCGTATGCGTTGCTCACGCGAATCCGCGCGGCCCGCCCCGACACGGTCGGGTAGACGATCTGGCGCACGGTGCGCCCGGCCACGTCGGGTGCGCGGTAGAGCGGCGGCGGTGCGGCGAGATCGGGAATGGGCTGCAGCGCGGTCGCCCACGCGGCGACCCAACCGCCCTGCGCGGCCGACGCCGCAAGCGGCGACACGAAAACGGCCGCCCCCAGCACTACCGCGGCGAAACTGCTTCGAAATGACATCGGCAAAATCCTCATCGGAAAGCGGGCATTGTGCCGCAGTGCCGTGGCCGGCGCTCGGGGTCGCCGCGGGCGTCGCGGTCGCTGCGACCGGCGTGTCGGTCTGGGACGTCCCTCATCGTGTCGCCGAGCAGCGCGAGCGGGACCGCGCGCTCGCGCTGGCGCGAAAACGCGAAGCCCCATGCGCGGAGCCGAATTCGCGCCACCTGATCGCGCCCCGACCTCCCTCGTTTACCCGAGTCCCGCCGCAAATCCGCAAGAAATTTATTAACCGACCGGTCGGTTGGTTTATACTTCGCACACATTCAACCGGACGAGAGCCTTCGCCATGTACACGCAATCCCTCGACATCCCCGGCAACGTCGCGCCGCTCGACGCCGCAGCCGAGTCGCCCGAGCAGGCGCGGTTCGATGCGGTGATGGCCGCGGACGGCAAGATCGAACCGCAGGACTGGATGCCCGACGCGTACCGCAAGACGCTGGTACGCCAGATCTCGCAGCACGCGCATTCGGAAGTCGTCGGCATGCTGCCGGAAGGTAACTGGATCTCGCGCGCGCCGAGCCTGAAGCGCAAGGCGATCCTGCTCGCGAAGGTGCAGGACGAAGCCGGCCACGGCCTCTATCTTTATAGCGCGGCCGAAACGCTCGGCGTATCGCGCGATGCGCTGGTCGACGCGCTGCACGCCGGCAAGGCGAAATACTCGAGCATCTTCAACTACCCGACGCCGACCTGGGCCGACGTCGGCGTGATCGGCTGGCTCGTCGACGGCGCCGCGATCATGAACCAGATCCCGCTGTGCCGCTGCACGTATGGTCCGTACGCGCGCGCGATGATCCGCGTGTGCAAGGAAGAGTCGTTCCACCAGCGCCAGGGTTTCGACGCGCTGCTGTCGATGATGAAGGGCAGCGACGCGCAGCGCGCGATGGTCCAGCAGGCCGTCGACCGCTGGTGGTGGCCGGTGCTGATGATGTTCGGCCCGAGCGACGCCGATTCGGTCCACAGCAGCCAGTCCGCCAAATGGGGCATCAAGCGGATCTCGAACGACGATCTGCGCCAGAAATTCGTCGACGCGACGGTCGACCAGGCGAAGGTGCTCGGCGTGACGCTGCCCGATCCCGACCTGAAATGGAACGAAGCGCGCGGCCATCACGACTACGGCACGATCGACTGGGACGAATTCTGGCGCGTGGTCAACGGCGACGGCCCGTGCAACAAGGAACGCCTCGCGACTCGCGTGAAAGCACACGAGGACGGCGCCTGGGTGCGCGAAGCCGCGCTCGCGCACGAAGCGAAGCGCCGCGCCCGCGCCAAACAGCACGCCGCCTGAGCGGCACCCCCTCGAATTCAGGAATCAGGAGAAAGCGATGAACAAGGAATGGCCGATCTGGGAAGTGTTCGTGCGCAGCAAGCAGGGCCTCGACCACAAGCATTGCGGCAGCCTGCACGCCGCCGACGCGACGATGGCGCTGCGCATGGCGCGCGACGTCTACACGCGTCGCCAGGAAGGCGTGAGCATCTGGGTGGTGCCGTCGTCGGCGATCACCGCGTCGGATCCGAGCGAAAAGGCCGAACTGTTCGAGCCGGCGGGCGACAAGATCTACCGTCACCCGACGTTCTACACGCTGCCCGACGAAGTCAACCACATGTAACGCCCGCGCCATGACGATCACGCCCGAACACCTCTCCTACGTGCTGCGCCTCGCGGACAACGCGCTGATCCTCGGTCAGCGCAACGCCGAATGGTGCGGCCACGGCCCGATCCTCGAGGAAGACATCGCGCTCACCAACATGAGCCTCGACCTCATCGGCCAGGCGCGCATGCTGTATACGCACGCGGCCGAGCTCGAGCGCCAGCTCACCGGCGCGACGAAGACCGAGGACGACTACGCGTACTTCCGCTCCGAGCGCGAATTCGCGAACTTCACGCTCGCCGAGCTGCCGCATTACGGCCCGTTCTCCGGCACCGCGCACGCCGACAAGGACTATGCGGTGACGATCGTGCGCAACTTCCTGTACGCGGCGCTGATGCTGCACGTGTGGAGCGCGCTGGAAACGTCGACCGACACGCAACTGGCCGCGATCGCCGCGAAATCGGTGAAGGAAACCCGCTATCACGTCCAGCATGCGCGCGAGTGGCTCGTGCGCCTCGGCGACGGCACCGACGAATCGCACCGCCGCGCGCAGGCCGCGCTCGACTACCTGATGCCGTACACGCGCGAATTCTTCGCCGCCGATGCGATCGACGACGCGATCGTCGCACCGGGCATCGGCCCGGCGCCGGCCGCGATCGAGGCCGCGTGGCGCGCGGACGTGGACGACGCGCTCGCCGAGGCCACGCTCACGCAGCCGGCGCCGGTCAAGCATGTGACGACCGGCAAGCAGGGCGAGCACTCGGAACACATGGGCTACCTGCTCGCCGAAATGCAGAGCCTCGCGCGCCAGCATCCCGGCGCGAGCTGGTAACCGGCCCACGCCACGGAGCCCGATGATGTCCGCCCAGACCGCCGCCCCCGCCC
>NZ_PREY01000071.1:0-3111 GCF_002959955.1 Burkholderia sp. BE12
CAGACTTGTTATAGGATCAAGCCTTACGGGCAATTAGTATCAGTTAGCTGAACGCATTACTGCGCTTACACACCTGACCTATCAACGTCCTGGTCTCGAACGACCCTTCAAGGGGATCTAGTCCCCAGGGATATCTCATCTTAAGGCGAGTTTCCCGCTTAGATGCTTTCAGCGGTTATCTCTTCCGAACATAGCTACCCGGCGATGCCACTGGCGTGACAACCGGTACACCAGAGGTTCGTCCACTCCGGTCCTCTCGTACTAGGAGCAGCCCCCTTCAAATATCCAACGCCCACGGCAGATAGGGACCAAACTGTCTCACGACGTTTTAAACCCAGCTCACGTACCTCTTTAAATGGCGAACAGCCATACCCTTGGGACCGGCTACAGCCCCAGGATGAGATGAGCCGACATCGAGGTGCCAAACACCGCCGTCGATATGAACTCTTGGGCGGTATCAGCCTGTTATCCCCAGAGTACCTTTTATCCGTTGAGCGATGGCCCTTCCATACAGAACCACCGGATCACTATGACCTGCTTTCGCACCTGCTCGACTTGTCGGTCTCGCAGTTAAGCACGCTTATGCCATTGCACTATCAGCACGATTTCCGACCGTACCTAGCGTACCTTCGTACTCCTCCGTTACGCTTTGGGAGGAGACCGCCCCAGTCAAACTGCCTACCATGCACTGTCCCCGACCCGGATCACGGGCCAAGGTTAGAACCTCAAACAAACCAGGGTGGTATTTCAAGGACGGCTCCACCGAAACTAGCGTTCCGGTTTCATAGCCTCCCACCTATCCTACACAGATCGGTTCAAAGTCCAATGCAAAGCTACAGTAAAGGTTCATGGGGTCTTTCCGTCTAGCCGCGGGTAGATTGCATCATCACAAACACTTCAACTTCGCTGAGTCTCGGGAGGAGACAGTGTGGCCATCGTTACGCCATTCGTGCAGGTCGGAACTTACCCGACAAGGAATTTCGCTACCTTAGGACCGTTATAGTTACGGCCGCCGTTTACCGGGACTTCAATCAAGAGCTTGCACCCCATCATTTAATCTTCCGGCACCGGGCAGGCGTCACACCCTATACGTCCACTTTCGTGTTTGCAGAGTGCTGTGTTTTTATTAAACAGTCGCAGCCACCAGTTTATTGCAACCCCTTCACCCTCTGCCCGCAGGGGCATCAAGCTACAAGGGCGTACCTTATCCCGAAGTTACGGTACCAATTTGCCGAGTTCCTTCTCCCGAGTTCTCTCAAGCGCCTTAGAATACTCATCTCGCCCACCTGTGTCGGTTTGCGGTACGGTCATCGTTAGACTGAAGCTTAGAGGCTTTTCTTGGAACCACTTCCAATTGCTTCGCTCCCGAAGGAGCTCGCGCCACACCCTTGAATTACGCGCCCGGATTTGCCTAAGCGCCTTCTCCAATGCAGCGACCGGGACTTCCAACACCCGGACAACCTTCCGCGATCCGTCCCCCCATCGCATCTAACAATGGTGCAGGAATATTGACCTGCTTCCCATCAGCTACGCATTTCTGCCTCGCCTTAGGGGCCGACTCACCCTACGCCGATGAACGTTGCGTAGGAAACCTTGGGCTTACGGCGAGGGGGCCTTTCACCCCCTTTATCGCTACTCATGTCAGCATTCGCACTTCCGATACCTCCAGCACCCTTTACAAGGCACCTTCGCAGGCTTACGGAACGCTCTCCTACCATGCGAGCAAAGCTCGCATCCGCAGCTTCGGTATATAGCTTAGCCCCGTTACATCTTCCGCGCAGGACGACTCGATCAGTGAGCTATTACGCTTTCTTTAAAGGGTGGCTGCTTCTAAGCCAACCTCCTGACTGTTTTAGCCTTCCCACTTCGTTTCCCACTTAGCTATATTTGGGGACCTTAGCTGGCGGTCTGGGTTGTTTCCCTCTTGACACCGGACGTTAGCACCCGATGTCTGTCTCCCGTGATTGCACTCTTCGGTATTCGGAGTTTGCTATGGCGGGGTAATCTGCAATAGACCCCCCAACCATGACAGTGCTCTACCCCCGAAGGTGAGACACGAGGCACTACCTAAATAGTTTTCGGAGAGAACCAGCTATTTCCAGGTTTGTTTAGCCTTTCACCCCTATCCACAGCTCATCCCCTAACTTTTCAACGTTAGTGGGTTCGGACCTCCAGTACGTGTTACCGCACCTTCATCCTGGCCATGGATAGATCACCTGGTTTCGGGTCTACGCCCAGCAACTGAACGCCCTATTCGGACTCGCTTTCGCTACGCCTGCCCTATACGGTTAAGCTTGCTACTGAACGTAAGTCGCTGACCCATTATACAAAAGGTACGCCGTCACCCCTTGCGAGGCTCCGACTGTTTGTATGCATGCGGTTTCAGGATCTATTTCACTCCCCTCCCGGGGTTCTTTTCACCTTTCCCTCACGGTACTGGTTCACTATCGGTCGATCACGAGTATTTAGCCTTGGAGGATGGTCCCCCCATCTTCAGACAGGATTTCACGTGTCCCGCCCTACTTGTCGCACACCTAGTTCTTTCATACTGTTTTCGCCTACAGGGCTATCACCTGCTATGGCCGCACTTTCCAGAGCGTTCGGCTAACAATACAAATAAAGAGTGCAAGGCTCATCCCATTTCGCTCGCCACTACTTTGGGAATCTCGGTTGATTTCTTTTCCTGCGGTTACTTAGATGTTTCAGTTCACCGCGTTCGCTTCACTGGACCTATGTATTCAGTCCAGGATGACCCAAAAGGGCCGGGTTTCCCCATTCGGACATCTACGGATCAAAGCTCGTTTGCCAGCTCCCCGTAGCTTTTCGCAGGCTACCGCGTCCTTCATCGCCTGTGATCGCCAAGGCATCCACCACATGCACTTGTTCGCTTGACCCTATAACGAGTCTGTCTCATCTTTCGACGCTACAGTCGCTACAGGTTGAGTTCTCGCGTTGTGCCGTATTCCAATTGAGTCAAACTTAGAGTTCGAATCATCTTGAGATACATCGATACAATCACAACCCGGATAGCTTCCACGTCCATCTCGAGACGCTTCCGCTATCCAAATTACTTACTTCTTCCAGATTGTTAAAGAACGACAGCCGATATCG
>NZ_PREY01000072.1:0-3092 GCF_002959955.1 Burkholderia sp. BE12
GAGCTGGGGGAGCTTGATGCACTCGGCGCCCTTGGCCGCTGCCCGGCACCACCCGCGCCGCTCGCCCGTTCCCGCCGGCGCCGCAGGCCCGGCGGCTGTGGGATAATCGTCGGGTTTGCCCAGGGCGCAGCTCAAGAGGTTGTTCGCACGGGCGCGAGAGAGGCCTTTATTCCCGAGCCTCCACCCTTTTCCCGCGATATTTCTTCAGCAACCACAATGCCCACTTACCGTTCCAAAACCTCTACCGCCGGCCGCAACATGGCAGGTGCGCGCTCGCTGTGGCGCGCCACCGGCATGAAAGACGACGATTTCTCGAAGCCGATCATCGCGGTCGTCAACTCGTTCACCCAGTTCGTGCCCGGGCACGTGCACCTGAAGGATCTCGGCCAGCTCGTCGCGCGCGAGATCGAGGCTGCCGGCGGCGTCGCGAAGGAATTCAACACGATCGCGGTCGACGACGGCATCGCGATGGGCCACGACGGCATGCTGTATTCGCTGCCGAGCCGCGACATCATCGCCGACTCGGTCGAATACATGGTGAACGCGCACTGCGCGGACGCGATGGTGTGCATCTCGAACTGCGACAAGATCACGCCGGGAATGCTGATGGCCGCGATGCGCCTGAACATTCCGGTGATCTTCGTGTCGGGCGGCCCGATGGAAGCCGGCAAGACGCGCCTCGCGAACCCGGTCACCAAGACCGTCGAACTGAAGAAGCTCGACCTCGTCGACGCGATGGTGATCGCGGCCGACCAGTCGTATTCGGATGCCGACGTCGCCGAAGTCGAACGCTCGGCGTGCCCGACCTGCGGTTCGTGCTCGGGCATGTTCACCGCGAACTCGATGAACTGCCTGACCGAAGCGCTCGGCCTGTCGCTGCCCGGCAACGGCACGGTCGTCGCGACGCACGCCGATCGCGAGCAGTTGTTCAAGCGCGCCGGCCGCCGCATCGTCGAACTGACGCGCCAGCACTACGAGCAGGACGACGAACGCGTGCTGCCGCGCTCGGTCGGCTTCAAGGCGTTCGAGAACGCGATGACGCTCGACATCGCGATGGGCGGTTCGACCAACACGATCCTGCACCTGCTGGCGATCGCGCGTGAAGCCGGCATCGACTTCACGATGAAGGACATCGATCGCCTGTCGCGCATCGTGCCGCAGCTGTGCAAGGTCGCGCCAAACACGAACAAGTACCACATCGAGGACGTGCACCGCGCAGGCGGCATCATGGCGATCCTCGGCGAACTCGACCGCGCCGGCAAGCTGCACACCGACGTGCCGACCGTGCACGCGCCGACGCTGAAAGATGCGCTCGACCAGTGGGACATCGTCCGCACGGAAGACGAAGCGGTCCGCACGTTCTACATGGCCGGCCCGGCAGGCGTCCCGACGCAGGTGGCATTCAGCCAGAACACGCGCTGGCCGAGCCTCGATCTCGACCGCGCCGAAGGCTGCATCCGCTCGTACGAGCACGCGTTCTCGAAGGAAGGCGGCCTGGCCGTGCTGACCGGCAACATCGCGCTCGACGGCTGCGTGGTGAAGACGGCCGGCGTCGATGAAAGCATCCTCGTGTTCGAAGGCTCGGCGCACGTGACCGAGTCGCAGGACGAAGCGGTGGAGAACATCCTGAACGACAAGGTCAAGGCCGGCGACGTGGTGATCGTGCGCTACGAAGGCCCGAAGGGCGGCCCGGGCATGCAGGAAATGCTCTACCCGACCAGCTACATCAAGTCGAAGGGGCTCGGCAAGGCGTGCGCGCTGCTGACGGACGGCCGTTTCTCGGGCGGCACGTCGGGTCTGTCGATCGGCCACTGCTCGCCGGAAGCGGCGGCGGGCGGCGCGATCGGCCTCGTGCGCGACGGCGACCGGATCCGCATCGACATTCCGAATCGCACGATCGACGTGCTGGTATCGGACGAGGAACTGGCGCGCCGCCGCGAAGAACAGAACGCGAAAGGCTGGAAGCCCGCGCAGCTGCGTCCGCGCAAGGTGTCCGCGGCGCTGAAGGCGTACGCGAAGCTGGTCATGTCGGCCGACAAGGGCGCCGTACGCGACCTGTCGCTGCTCGACGACTGACGCGGCGGGTTGCGGCCGGCCGGTGGCGCGTTGCCTCGGCCCCGCTTGCCCGATCCGAAAGCCGCTCTTCGGAGCGGCTTTTTTTCGTCGGTGCCCGGAGAACCCGCAGCACCCACGCCATCAGTGCCGGAGTTCGTCGGGGCCGCCGCCTCCACCGCCGCCGTGGTTACCGCCGCCGTTTCCACCGCCTTGAGGTCTTGCATAACCGCCGCCGCCCCCGCCTCCCTGCCGCACCGGCGGCGGCATCGTATGGACCTCGCCGCCCGGCGCGGGCGGTGGACGCAGCACGGCCGGCGGCGGGCCGGCCGGACGCGCATTGCCCGCTCCACCCGGCATCGGTGTCGGCGCAGCCGGCGCCGGCATGCGATTCGCGCCATTCCAGCCGCCGCGCGTCGCCGACGGCCGCGTGTCATGCACGGGCGGCGGGCCGCCCGGCGCGACCGGCATCGGCGCGCCCGGTTGCGGACGCCCTTGCCCCGGCGGCATGCCTCCGGGGCCGAGCCTCGGCTCCGGACGACGCGCCCAGCGATCGCGGTCGGGATACCACGGGCGGTGCCGGTAATAGCGATCCCAGTACGCGCCGATCGCGAAGCCGGTCACCGGCACGCCGATGATCGCGCCATACTCGAGCAACGGCACGTAGCTGCCCTGGTAGGGATAGTCGAGCAACTGCGCATCGATCCAGCCGCGCACGCCCGGCAACGCGACGTCGCACCACGCGTAGTTGCTCAGGCAGCCGAATACGTCCAGCGCGGTGCCGGGCGGAATCTCCGCGACCACCGGATAATCGGGCGCAGGCCCGGCATACAGCTCGGCCGGCGAATTCGTGTAAGCGCTGCTCTGCGCATCGGCGACGCCCGGTGCGGCCGCGAGGCCGGCCAGGACGACGCACAGACTTCGGACAATCGTGTTTCTCATGATGCTCTCCCGCGCCGTGCCGCCGCGCGCCGGTCAGTGCCGATGGCCGCCGCCCCAGTGACCGCCACCCCAATGCCCGCCGCCCCACGGACGATGCC
>NZ_PREY01000073.1:0-2269 GCF_002959955.1 Burkholderia sp. BE12
GCCGACCGCCGACCGCCGACCGCCTACCGCCGACCGACCGACCGACCGACCGACCGACCGACCCCGTCTCCCTGGAAAAGAAAAAGGCGCCCGAAGGCGCCTTCAATATGCTGCGGCTTGTCAGGCAAGCTGGTTAGAACTTGTGACGGATACCGACGCGTGCCGCGACCTGGTTGCTGGTGCTCGACCCGGCCAGGCCGTTGATCGCTGCCGTTGCCTTCAGGACGTTGCCGTTCGAATCGAGCACGTTGCCCGATGCGTGCTGGTACACGCCGATCGCGTAGACGTCGGTGCGCTTCGACAGGAAGTAGTCGACGCCCAGCGAGCCCTGGTGGTACTTGGCTGCCGAATTGCCGTCGATCTTGCTGCCTTGCGTGTAGTCGTACGCGGCGCCGAGGATCAACGCCGGGGTCAACTGGTACTTGAAGTTGATTTCGCCGTTGTTGAACGTCGCGGTCTGGTTCACGAACGGGCCTGCCGAGAAGCCCTTGAACTTCGTGTTCGAGTACGTCGCGCCGATCGTCGCTGCGCCGAACGTGTACGCGCCGCCTGCACCGATGACCTGGTACGTGTTCGCGTTGTTCGCGTACGCGCCGTAGACCGGCGACGTGACAGCCGTCGTTGCAGCCGTCGAACCGTTGTTGAACATGCCGCCGAAGTTGCCCGGCGTACGTGCGTTCAAGTAACCGACACCGAGGACCAACGGGCCGTTGTTGTAGCCTGCGCCGAGCGACCAGACCTGGTTCTTCGAGAACTGGCCAGCCTGGCCGCCGAAGCTGTACAGGCCGCCGAACGTGAAGCCGCCGTAGCTCTGGCTCGTGAACTTGACCGCGTTGTTCACGCGATACGCGTTGTTGAAGTTGTCGAGGTCGCCCGGGTGAGCGGCGATGTAGCCGCCCCACTGGTCGCCTGCCTCGAGCGGGCCGACGAAGTCGACGACGGAGTCGTACTGACGACCCAGCGTGACCGTACCGTACTGGCTCGACAGGCCGACGTAAGCCTGACGACCGAACATCAGGCTGCCCTGACCGAGCTTGCCGCTGTTCACGTCGAAACCGTTTTCGAGGGTGAAGACCGCCTTCAGGCCGCCACCGAGATCCTCGGTGCCGCGCAGGCCGAAGCGGCTGCCTTGCATCACGCCGCTGGCCATGCTGTACAGGTGCTTGCCGCCTGCGTTGTTGTTGAAGAGCAGGCCTTCATCGATGATGCCGTAAAGCGTCACGCTGCTTTGCGCGTGGGCCGCGCCAGCGAACGCACCCAGCGCGACGAGCGCGAGAAGCGACTTTTTCATTAACGGATCTCCAAGAATCACTGAATTTTTTTGGCGGGGCGGATAGTTATGTTCTGTTGACGGGCCCCATCAACTTCGCAAGAAGTCGCACGTAATGTAGCAAAGCCGTTTTTTGCCACAAAGCGAAATACTGCAGCTCAACGCCGCCATGTTTCCTTTATGCAACAATGGTTAAAATCACGGGTTAACCGCAATTTCCGCTGAATAATCAAGTCGGTTACGCGGCGGACCCATGCCCTTGCCGCGCGCAGCGGTACCTGCAGCCAGGAGAACAGGATGGTGTTGGATGAACTGATCAGCGAATTCGATCGCGGCCTGCGATCGCTGACCGGCATTAGCCGGATGAGCCGGCCGGTGCCCGTGCCGGCCGATACGCCCGACGTCGAACTGACGCCCGCCGAGCGCAAGCACGCGGCCGGGCTGATGCGCGTGAATCACGTCGGAGAGGTCTGCGCGCAGGCGCTCTACCAGGCGCAGAAGCTCACCGCGCGCACGGCGTCGGCGAAGGCGATGTTCGAGGAGGCCGCGCGCGAGGAGGAGGATCACCTCGCGTGGACCGCGCACCGCCTGAAGGAACTCGATTCGCGCCCAAGCCTGCTGAACCCGCTTTGGTATGCCGGCGCACTCGCGATCGGCGTGGCGGCCGGCACGCTCGGTGACAAGGTCAGCCTCGGCTTCATGGCCGAGACGGAGCGACAGGTCGAGAGCCACCTCGAAGGCCACATGTCCGAGTTGCCGCCGACCGACACCGCGTCGCGCGCGATCGTCGACCAGATGCGCATCGACGAGGTAAAGCACGGCAAGGCCGCGACCGACGCCGGGGGAATCGAGCTGCCGCTGCCTGCGCGGATGCTGATGCGCGCCGCGTCGAAAGTCATGACGAGCACTGCGTACCATCTCTGAGATTTGGGCCGGGGCGGCGTGGGACGCCGCCCCGGTTCACCGCCCCCGATACCGCCCGCTCACTCCTCGTTTTCC
>NZ_PREY01000075.1:0-1507 GCF_002959955.1 Burkholderia sp. BE12
GCAGACCGCCGCTCAGTTCCTGCGTTTGATGTGACCTCCAGAATCGCCGTCTCCATGTCAGCCGCCGTGAACCGGCGCGGTTTCTTGGTGCCGGGTTGCGCTTCGTTCTCCCGCACCGGAAGCCCTCGATGCGTTCGCGACGGCGCGGTCCCGATCCGCCGGCTGTCGCGCTGCGCTTGAAACGCTTGCGCCACTTGCAGCGCGTGACTCAGGCGCTTGTGGTCCACGATGGCGCCTTGATCGACTTCGGCCAGCCGGTCATACGACTGAGCTGCCAATATCTGACCGGCTGCTCGGATTTCGATCCGACCATCCGGGTACTCCCACACCTCGACGTCGCGATGGATCCACGCTCGATTCCCCGGCGTATCGTCCAGCAGGTACAGCACCCGGTCGTACTGCACCGTCAACGCCTTCGTCACCCGGCGTGTCTCACGCCAGGTCAGCAGTAGGTCCAGATCCTCGTCGGATCGCAGCGGCCGGTGCGCATCAAAGCCGCTGCGTGGCGGCTTCGCGAAGCGCTCGTTATACGTGGCGATGAAGGAGGGCGCATAAGCATTGGCATCCGCTACCGTGCTAATCCCGCGCAATCGTAGCTCCTTGACCAGTCGGTCCTGCAACGTCAGATGTGCTCGCTCGACACGGCCCTTGGCGGAGCTGCTGTTCGCGCAGAACGTGTCGATGTTCAGTTCGTACATCGCGCGGCCGAAGTGCGTGACGCTCTGGCCTGTCTTACCGGCGCTCGTATTGCGGAACACGCTGTACTTGTCGCTGTAGAACGCTACCGGCTTGCCATGGCGCTCCAGATACGTCCGCGTGGCCTCGAAGTAGCTGAAGGTCGATTCGGTCTGAGTGAAGTGCAGCATCATCAGCCGGCTCGTCGCGTCGTCGACGTACACCAGCAGCGTGCAGGCCGGCGCCCGTTCCTCGAACCATCGATGATCGCTGCCGTCGATCTGGATCAGTTCGCCCAGACACGCCCGGCGTGCTCGCGGCTGATACACCTTCGGTGGTCGTTGCCGGCGCGGGATCCAGAGCCCAGCGTCCGTCATCAGCTTCCTGACCGTTTCCTTGGCCAACCGAATGCCGTGGCATTCCCATAGCTTCTCGCAAGCCAGCGTCGGCCCGAAATCGGCGTAGCGCTCACGGATAACGGTCAGGGCACGTAACGCCAGCCCGTCGTCGAGCTTGCGGTTGCCCGGTCGGCCACGACGGCCCGAAGCTACGCCGTCGGGCCCACGCTCGCGATACCGGATAACCAGCCGTTCCACCTGGCGCACGCTCAGGCCCAGCCGTTCGGCTGCACGGCCTGGCTTCAAACCCGTGTCTACCACAGCCTGGATCACCTTGAGTCGATCAAGCTCTCGCATCGTCAGTGTCACCAATCCGGCTGGCTGCATGGTCGGCTCCCGTGCTTGCTCAACGAGCCGTCCAGCATGCCAGCAGTCAAAAACACGACATCTGTAAATAGCCAGAACACGACATTAGGATATGGCTGCTACAACCA
>NZ_PREY01000076.1:0-1443 GCF_002959955.1 Burkholderia sp. BE12
CAGGAGAATTGAAATGAACGCGTCCCACCCGGAGCCGTGAGAGCAGAAAGAAGGGGTGGATCCTCACGGGCCGACGGCATCAAAGTGCCCAGGTGGAAAATGCATGCATTTCCCGGCAACCGGAGGATCCACGATGAACAGTATGACCGTGGGCGTAGATATCGCCAAGCAGGTTTTCCAGGTGCATTACGTCGATCAGGCAACTGGAGAAATCGTGAACAAACCGATCAAACGGGCGAAGTTTCTCGAGTACTTCGCGAACCGTGTGCGATGCCTGATCGGGATGGAAGCGTGCGGCGGTGCGCACCACTGGGCTCGACAACTAAGGCAAATGGGTCACGAGGTCAGGCTGATGCCAGCGGAGTTCGTGAAGGCATTCAACATCCGCAACAAGAACGATGCAGCGGATGCGCGAGCGATCTGGCTTGCGGTGCAGCAGCCGGGCCGGCCAGTGGCGGTGAAGACGGAAATGCAGCAGGCGATGCTGGCGCTGCACCGGATGCGCGAGCAGTTGGTGAAGTTCCGCACGATGCAGAGCAACGGATTGCGTGGGCTGATGACGGAGTACGGCGAGGTGATGAGCCGTGGCCGGGCGAAGCTGGACCAGGAAATACCCATCGCGCTTGACCGGCTCGAGCAGCGCCTGCCGGCAGCGCTGATCGATACGTTGCGTGAACAGTGGAACGGGTTGGCGAGGCTCGACGAGCAGATTGCCGAGATCGAACGTCGGATGCGCGAATGGAAGAAGGAAGACAAGGCCGTTGCGGCGATCAGCGAGATACCCGGCGTGGGCTTGCTGACGTCGACGGCGGCAGTGGCGATGATGGGCGACGCGAAGGCGTTTCGCTCAGGACGCGAATTCGCCGCGTGGGCAGGTTTGGTACCGAAGCAGACGGGCTCGGGCGGCAAAGTGAACTTGCACGGCATCAGCAAGAGGGGCGACACCTATCTGCGCACGCTGTTGATTCACGGCGCGCGAAGCGTGTTGAACCATGCGAAAGAGCCGGGCCCATGGGTCGAGCAGATGAAGAAGCGGCGGCCAGCAAATGTAGTGATCGTGGCACTGGCCAACAAGATGGCACGGACGATCTGGGCGGTACTGGCCCATGAGCGGCCGTACCGGAAGGACTACGTGAGCGTGAAGCCAGCCTGAAATCGGCCACGCGAGGTAGAAAATCAACGTTTAACACAGGGTGAACGTCGAAAGGTTGCGCAGCAATCGAGTGTGATGACAAGCCAGGTAGGACCGGGACTCGCTAAACCTGTATGAGGTGACGGGCTTCGAGCTCGCCAGGAGAATGAGGCGCGAGTCAGCGAATTTCATAGGGGCCCGCAGCGGCTGCACCAGCTGCATCAAGGCCGGATATAGAGCTGCAGCCCATCCTGTCCGTCGAAACACGAGAAAACTGTTGCAAACGGGACGCGTTCATATAGACCTCATGA
>NZ_PREY01000077.1:0-1204 GCF_002959955.1 Burkholderia sp. BE12
TGACCTGCCCCCGGTTTTAGTCCGAACTGCAGTTAGAGTCCGAGGTTAAAAACTGCTGTTTTGCATCGTGCGCCCGAGCGAACTGCGCAGGCGTCAGATAGCCGAGCGAACTATGAGGCCGCTCGGTGTTGTACTCGATACGCCATTCCTCAATCAGCCGCTTGGCGTGGCGCATTGAGACGAACCAGTGCTCGTTCAGGCATTCGTCGCGGAACCGCCCGTTGAAGCTCTCGATATAGGCATTTTCCACCGGCTTGCCAGGCCGAATGAACGACAGCGTGACACCGGCTTCGTAGGCCCATGCATCCAGCACCTTACCAGCGAACTCCGGCCCATTGTCGACCGTGATGGATGCGGGTAAGCCTCGCATCTCCTTGAGCCGCTCGAGCACTTGCTGCACTCGTAAGCCCGGCAGCGATGTATCGACCTCGATGGCCAAGCACTCGCGCGTGTAGTCGTCGACCACGTTCAGGCATCGAAACCGCCGACCATAGGCCAGCCCGTCAGAAACGAAGTCCATCGACCAGCTCTGATTCGGGCCTGTTGGTAACGGCAGCGGCGTGCGCTCGACAGCCGCAATACGCTTGCGTCGCCGCTTGCGCACGCTCAGCCCCGCCTTGCTGTACAGGCGCCAGATGCGCTTGTGGTTGGCGAAGCAGCCATCCCGCTGCAACAGCACGTGAATCCGGCGATAGCCGTAGCGGCGCTTCTGCGCGGCGATGGCCATCATCCGGCCAGTCAGCGCTTCGTCATCAACTCGGCGGCGTGATTCGTAGTGGAACAGCGAGCGCGAAATCCCTACCAGCCCGCAGGCCCGGGTAACACCCATGGCACGTTCGGTCATCAATATCCGGACCGCTTCGCGCTTGGCCTGCGGGCTTGCTACTTTCGAGCCAGCAGGTCCTTCAGCGCGGCGTTGTCGAGCATTGATTCGGCCAACAGGCGCTTGAGCTTGTTGTTCTCCTGCTCTAGTTCCTTCAAGCGCTGCGCTTCGGAGACCGTCATCCCGCCGAACTTCGCTTTCCAGTTGTAGTAGGTCGCTTCCGAGATGCCGTACTTGCGGCACAGCTCCGCCGGCTTCAGGCCAGCCTCGGCTTCCTTCAAGATGCCGATGATTTGTTCTTCGGTGAATCGCTTTTTCATTGCCGTTCCTCTCTGGAACGGACTCTACACCGTCACCGTACTAAATGCGGGGAGCAGGTCA
>NZ_PREY01000078.1:0-1186 GCF_002959955.1 Burkholderia sp. BE12
GTCTCCTTATATCTTCGATTTGCTTCAAACTTCAGTTGTGGCCCGCCGTGAGGCGGGCTGCCTTACCGGTTGGCGGCCATGGCACAGCTTGTGTCTCCTGCGAGCCATCGAGCTCGAATCACAGCTCAAGGCGTGTCGTGGCTGCCTCGTTTAACGCTATCCCGAATGGTTGATTGATCTCATTTCGCATCTATAAGGCTGGGAGTCGATGAACATGAGCCAACCGGTTTTCGTCGGTATCGATGTCGCCAAGGACAGTGTCGAAGTCTGCTGCTCGGACGCCTCGACGCATGCGTTCGAGAACACTGAAGCCGGACACGCGAAGTTGTTGCGCTGGCTCAGGCGCAAGACAGTTACGTTGGTCATACTTGAGGCCACCGGCGGCTACGAGCGAGCCTGCGCGGTGGCGCTGGCGGGCGTCGGATTGCCCGTGTCGGTCATCAACCCTCGCCAGGCACGTGATTTTGCGCGGGCTATGGGGCGACTGGCCAAGACCGATCGGCTTGACGCGCGGGCATTGGCCGAGTTCGCCGCCGTGTTGCATGCCCAGGGGCATCAGCCCCGTGCGTTGGCCACTCAGGAGCAGCGTGAGCTCGTCGCACTTGTTACGCGCCGACGGCAACTCGTGGCCATGCTCGTGAGCGAGCGGCAACGCCTGGCCGTCGCTCACGAGCGGGCCCGTGCCAGCATCGAGGCAATGATCGAGGCCTTGCTCAGTCAGTTGGCCGACATCGATAACGACGTACAACGTGTGCTTCAGGAACGCTACGCCGATCTGTCGGCTTTGCTGCAATCGGTCAAGGGCGTTGGCCCGACCACCGCCAGTACACTCATCGCTGAACTGCCCGAACTCGGACACCTCACTCGCAAGCAGATCACCAGTCTTGCGGGGCTTGCACCCATCAATCGCGATTCGGGCACCCTGCGCGGGCAGCGCCATATCTTCGGCGGGCGCTCCAGTGTCCGACGCGTACTGTACGTCGCCGCACTGGTCGCCACGCGCTTCAATCCGCTGATCCGTAGCTGCTATCTGAGGCTGATCGCCGCCGGCAAGCCCAAAAAAGTCGCCCTCGTCGCGTGCATGCGCAAACTGCTCATCACGCTCAATGCCATCGCCCGCTCGGGCGAGCGGTGGCAGCCGGATTTCAAGGGCGCATGACATGGGCTGTCTCAAGATGGTTGCTGT
>NZ_PREY01000079.1:0-1137 GCF_002959955.1 Burkholderia sp. BE12
GGTGAACTGACCCACCACCTCGGCTACGAGAAGGGCGATGCCAAGCCGGCAGGCCGCACGAACCATCGCAACGGCACCAGCCGCAAGCGCATCGCGACCGACGATGACCTGCTCGACGTCGAGATTCCGCGCGACCGAGAAGGTACCTTCGATCCGGTGCTGATCGCCAAGGGCGAGCGACGCTTCACCGGCTTCGACGACAAGATCATCGCGATGTACGCACGCGGCATGAGCGTGCGGGAGATTCAGGGTTTCCTGCTGGAGATATACGGCATCGAGGTGTCGCCGGACTTCATCAGTACGGTGACCGATGCCGTGATCGACGAAGTGCGCGAATGGCAGCAGCGGCCGCTCGAGCCGATGTACCCGGTCGTGTTCTTCGACGCCTTGCGAGTCAAGATCCGCGACGAAGGCGTCGTGCGCAACAAGGCGATCTACCTGGCGCTGGGCGTGCGCCGCGACGGCACACGTGACGTGTTGGGCCTTTGGATCGAGCAGACCGAGGGGGCCAAGTTCTGGCTGCGGGTAGTGAACGACCTGAAGCTGCGCGGCGTGCAGGATATCCTGATCGCCGTGGTTGACGGCCTGAAGGGCTTCCCGGAAGCGATCAACACGGTGTTCCCGGAAACGACGGTCCAGACCTGCATCGTGCATCTGATCCGGAACTCGCTGGACTTCGCCAGCTGGAAAGACAGGAAATCGGTCGCAGCGGCGCTCAAGGAGATCTATCGGGCACCGTCGGCCGAAGCGGCCGCCGTGGCGCTGGACGCGTTCGATACGAGCCCGTGGGGTACGAAATACCCTCCGATTGCCGCGCTCTGGCGCCGAGCCTGGGATCAGGTGATTCCGTTCTACGCCTTCGCGCCTGACATCCGGAAAATTGTATATACGACCAACGCGATCGAGTCGCTGCACATGCAGCTTCGGAAGATCATCAAGGCGCGCGGCCACTTCCCGTCGGACGAGGCCGCGCTCAAACTGATCTGGCTGGCGCTGCGCAACGTCGTTGCCAAGTGGACCGGCTCCCGGCACGATTGGAAGAGCGCGATGACGCAGTTCGCACTGCTTTACCCGGAACGATTCAACATTGGAGTCTGAATCTCAACCCGCCTCACACACGAAATTCCGGATACCTCC
>NZ_PREY01000007.1:0-254935 GCF_002959955.1 Burkholderia sp. BE12
GTTTCCCGCCCTCACCCGCCGCTCGCTGCGAATCTGGCGCCAATATGGTGTTTTCTGGCTCGGCGCGATCGTCGTCGGCCTCGCTGCCGTACTGTACGCCCGGTTGATCGACTGGGGTTACGAGACCTTCCGTGCGATGCGCGATCACGCCGTCTGGCTGCCGCTGTTGCTGACGCCGGCGATCGCCGCGATGTCGGTATGGATCACGCGGCGCTTTTTTCGCGGCGCCGAGGGCAGCGGCATCCCGCAGGTGATCGCGACGCTGCATGCGCGCCCGAGCGCATTTGGCGCCCGGCTGCTGACGCTGCGCATCCTGTTCGGCAAGGTGCTGATCTCGTTCCTCGGCATCCTGGGCGGCTTCACGATCGGCCGCGAGGGGCCGACGGTGCAGGTCGGCGCGGCGCTGATGTTCAACCTGCGGCGCTTCTACCCGCGCTCGAACGCGCAGATCGAACGCCAGCTGGTGCTGGCCGGCGCGGCGGCCGGGCTGTCCGCCGCCTTCAATACGCCGCTCGCCGGGATCGTGTTCGCGATCGAGGAGCTGACCCGCAGTTTCTCCGCGCGCGCCAGCGGCGTACTGATCACCGCGATCATCCTCGCCGGCGTCGTCGCGCTCGGCCTGAACGGCAACTACACGTATTTCGGCACGATCGACACCGGCCTCCATTTCCCGAAGCTGCTGGCGGTCGCGGTGCTGGTCACCGCGATCGTGACGGGCATCGCGGGCGGCCTGTTCTGCTGGCTGCTGCTCAATACGGGCCGCTGGCTGCCCGCGCGACTGCTGGGCCTGTATCGCGAGCGGCCGATCACGTTCGCCGCGCTGTGCGGCTTCACGATCGCCGTCGTGGGCCTCGTATCCGGCGGCACGACGTTCGGCAGCGGCTATGCGGAGGCGCGCGGCCTGCTCGACGGCAGCCAGCAGCTGTCGGTGTTCTATCCGTTCCTGAAGATGATCTCGATGGTCGCGTCGTACCTGCCGGGCATCCCGGGCGGGATCTTCGCGCCGTCGCTGTCGATCGGCGCCGGCTTCGGCAACCTGCTGCATACCGTGTTCAGCAACATGAGCCTGCCGATGCTGATCGCGCTCGCGATGGTCGGCTATCTTGCCGCCGTCACGCAATCGCCGATCACGTCGTTCGTGATCGTGATGGAAATGATCAACGGTCATGCGCTGGTGATTTCGCTGATGGCGACCGCACTGGTATCGAGCCGCGTATCGCGCTTTTTCGCGCCGCCGCTCTACGAAACACTCGCGCAGCGCTATCTCGCGCCGCCCGTCGCGGCCGTCGCGCCAGCTGCGGCCACTGCAGCGGCCGCCGCGAGCAACGTGACCGACGTGACCGAACCCCAGGATGCAAACGCGGCCCCCGCCGATCCGCTCGACACGCTGCGCGATGAAGGCGGCGAGGAGCCGGCCGCCGCCGCGGCCGACAGCCCCGCGCATGCGCCGGCGCCGCACGATGCCGGGCCGGCTGCGACCGACGCGAACGATTCGGCGCAACGGCACGGCCCGCGCGACGCTCAGTAGATCACGACGGGCGCCGGCCGGTAGTAGACCGGCCGCGCCGGCACGACGATGCACCCGGCCAGCGTGATCGCGACGAGCACGATGGCGATTGCGGTTCTTTTCATCGCGCGCCTCCGTCAAGCCCAGTGGCCACGCGTCCAGAACCAGTTCGGGCCGCGCTGGTTCCAATGCCCGGGCACCCATTGCATGCCCACACGCTCGGTTTCCCAGTGGCCGCCGATCCACACGTAGCGGCCATGATCCCAGTGCCAGTGCCCGCGCTCCCACACGTAGCCCACGCGCGTGGCCGGTACGATCTCGTAGCGTACGGGCGGCGGCGCATTCGGCGCGACGACGACGATTTCCTCGGTGCGCACGGCGACCGGCTCCGCGATGACCATACGCCCCTGCGGCGCGAGCACGGGCGTACCGACGAGGATTTCGTCCGCATGCGCGGCGAACGGTGCGGCGACGGCTGACAAGCCCGCGGCAAACAGCGCGAGCGAAACGATACGACGTGAAGCGGTAGAGACGGCCATCACAACCTCCAGGTTGAACAAGTCACGCGAGCGTATTCGTTCAATGCGGGAGAGTCGATTACGGCCGACAGGCGCCGTGTTACGGCGTGCCCGAAAGTGCAACAGGGCGTAAGACGCGCACGGCGGCGGGCGCCGCCGTGCGGAGGGATACGCGCAAGCGTCAGGCTTGCGGGATCTCGATCTTCACTTCGAGGACTTCGAGGTCGTCCTGGCGCTCCAGGCTCACGCGGATGTCATCGTCCGAAATATGGACGTACTTCGAGATGACCGCGACGAGCTCTTTCTGCAGCGCCGGCAGGTAATCGGCCGGCGGCCGGCCGCCGACCCGCTCGTGCGCGATGATGAGCTGCAGGCGCTCCTTCGCGACCGATGCGGACTTCTTCTTCTCGCCGAGGAGAAACGAAAGGATGGACATGGGCGGCCTCCGTTACTTGCTGCCGAAGAGGCGCTGCAGCAGGCCCGGCTTCTGGTAATCGGTGAAGCGCAGCGGCTTGTCCTCGCCGAGAAAGCGCGAGACGACGTCCTTGTACGCTTCCGCGACGTCGGTGCCGTCGATGTGCACGGCCGGCAGACCCTGGTTCGACGCGTGCAGCACGGCTTCCGACTCGGGCACCACGCCGATCAGCTTGATGCGCAGGATCTCGCTGATGTCTTCCAGCGACAGCATCTCGCCTTCGCTCACGCGCTTCGGGCTGTAACGCGTGATCAGCAGGTGTTCCTTGATCGGCTCCTTGCCTTCGGTCCCGCGCTTCGTCTTCGACGACAGGATGCCGAGAATGCGGTCCGAGTCGCGTACCGACGACACTTCCGGGTTCGTGACGATCAGCGCTTCATCCGCGAAGTACATCGCATGCAGCGCGCCGGCCTCGATACCGGCCGGCGAATCGCAGACGATGTATTCGAAGTCCATCGCGACGAGGTCGTTCAGCACCTTCTCGACGCCGTCGCGCGTCAGCGCATCCTTGTCGCGCGTCTGCGACGCCGGCAGGATGAACAGGTTCTCGCACTTCTTGTCCTTGATCAGCGCCTGGTTCAGGTTCGCTTCGCCCTGGATCACGTTCACGAGGTCATACACGACGCGACGCTCGCAGCCCATGATGAGATCGAGGTTGCGCAGGCCGACGTCGAAGTCGATCACGGCCGTCTTGTGGCCGCGCAGCGCGAGGCCCGACGCGAAGCTCGCGCTCGTCGTCGTCTTGCCAACGCCGCCCTTGCCCGAGGTCACCACGATGATTTTTGCCATTTACCCAATACCCTGTGTTCGTCAATGAGAGCCGATCGATCCGGAGCGCACCGCGTGAATCACGTCAGGCGCAGCGGTTCGATCATCAGTTTTTCCTCTTCGAGCCGGATCTGCACCGATTTGCCCAGTACGTCGGCGGGCAGCGGGTTCTCGGTCGTTCGATAGATACCCGCGATCGAAATCAGTTCCGGTTCGAGACACGTGCAGAAAATGCGCGCGTCGTGATTGCCGTGCACGCCCGCTAGCGCGCGGCCGCGCAACGGCGCGTAGATGTGGATATTGCCTTCCGCGATGATTTCCGCACCGTGACTGACCGGCGCGAGCACCACGAGGTCTCCTTTCGCGTAAATCTGCTGCCCCGAACGCAACGGCCGGTCGATCACCAGCGTCTGCCCGCCGGCCTGCAAGAGCGTCGGCGCGGGCTCCGACGGCTGTTCGGGCGCCGCCGCGGCTGCGGGAGCGGCGGCGGTCTCGGCGGCTGGCATAGCCGCCGGTTCCGCTTCGTCGGCAGGTTTCGCGGCCGGCGCGCGGCGATCGCGCGCCTCCAGCAACGGCAGACCGGCTTCCCCCGCCCAGCCCTGCGTTGCCAGTGCGACGACGCCCACCGGGCGCATCCGCACGTCGTTCAGCATCTGCCGGATGTCCGCGAGCGCGACGCGTTCGCCGTCAGCCAGGCGGCGGACGTCGATCGCGACGACATCGTCGGCGAAAAACTCGGGAGTCGCTTCGAAGCGCTTGACCAGTTCGGCACGCAACGCATCGAGATCGGTCGTCTTCACGGTGAACAGCAACGTATCGACCGATCCGCTGCGCAGCTCGAAGAATGGCGATTTTTTAAGCGACATGGACACTCTGCAAAAATTTTTTGCGTATTTTACAGGCGTCCACGCACGCGGCCATTATTTTTGGGACGCGGGGTTGCGGCGGCACGGGCGGACGCGCCACCGGCCAACGGGCAGGCCAGCGGGCGAACGGGCTGTCATCGCGCCGCGCGGCTGGCTATTTCGAGGTCGCGTCAGTGCTTCACCTGCGACACGAACAGCGATTTCATCGCGCCGGGTATGCGCGCGATCGGCGCGTGTTCGCCGGTGTTGCCGAAACCGGCACGCTCGTAGAAGCGGATCGCGTTGCGGTTCGCATCGGCGATCCATGCGTAGACGTCGGTGGCGCCGCGCTCGGCGAGCCATGCGGTGGCCGTCTCCAGCAGCAGCACGCCGCCGCGCAGGTGACGCACCGCATGCGCCACCCACAATTCGCTGACGAACGCGCGCCGATCGGGCGTGTTGTCGAAATACGCGCCGATCATGCCGGCCGGGTGGCCTTCGGTGTACAGCAGGAAAGTCGTCGACTCATCAGAGACAGCGCGCTGCGCGGCAATCGCCGACGCCGCGTCCGTTTCGACGGTCAGCAATTCGGCCTCCGGCGCTTCGCCGGGTGCGTAGGGCTCACGCAGCGATGCGGCGCGGAGTTCGCGATACACACCGCCCTGATCGGCAGCGATACGACGAACGGTCAAGGTCGAACTCATGCAGGCACAGCCCCCTTCGGACAGCAAGCTAGTAGCTTCAACCGAAAGCGGGGCATGAGTCAAATCGTAATTTTCAAATGGCGGCGCGGATCGAAAGGCGGCAGATGTCATCAGCGACGATACGCGCCGCTCGATGTGCAGATGCAGCATCGGTGCATCGACGCGGGCGGGCGAACGGTAAGCGCGATCCCGTGATCCGGCGATTCGCGTCGTTCTCCTTGCGATGCGCGGCCGGCCGGTTTTGACTCGCATTGCATCGCGTTGCCGCGACCGTAATGCTACGTAATATAAGCAGGCGGAAAGCGCGCGACGCCCCTCCTTCGCCAGCCCGGTTATTGCGATGCAACATATGTTGCAGCCCCGTCATACCGGCCTGTGCACGCGGCACGGCGAGCCATTCGTCTGACAAACGCGTCGCCGCCGCGGGCCGATCCGCCGTCGGCGGCATGTTTCAATCGGCGCGTGCCGGCCCCTCCCCGACGCACGTTGCGCGCACCCCGTCGTTTGGAGCGACGCGCCTAGCGCCAGAGTTTGGCAAGCGCGCGCACCCAGTCGTATAACAGGCAGAACCGGGCAGCGATCCGGCGCCGCCGCGCACGCGGCGGACCACGACGATTCGAACAATCTGCATGCGGCCGCCCGCGGGCCGGCCGACTGGAGGGAGACAATGGCAACGACCGACGGATCGGCTTCGGGCTGGTCGGATGGCAAGCGTTACCTGTGGCTGCTCGGCGCGCTGACGATCACGCTGCCGATCCTCGCCGCGCAGCTCGCGCTGTCGACGGGCCTTCACGTGTTCTGGTGGTTCGGTCCGCTGTTCGCGTTCGGCGTGATCCCGATCCTCGACACGCTGATCGGCGACGATCGCGACAATCCGCCCGAAGCCGCCGTGCCGCATCTCGAACGCGAGCGCTATTACCGGTACATCGTCTATCTCGCGACTTTCGTCGAATACGTCGCGTTCTTCACGTGCGTGCGGATCGTCGGCACGCACGCGCTCGCGTGGTACGACTACGTCGGCTTCGCGCTGTCGCTCGGCGCCGCGACGGGCATCTCGATCAATACCGCGCACGAGCTCGGACACAAGACCGACCGCTTCGAACGCTGGCTCGCGAAGATCACGCTCGCGCCCGTCGCGTACGGCCACTTCTACGTCGAGCACAATCGCGGCCATCACGTGCGCGTCGCGACGGCCGAGGATCCGGCGAGCGCGCGCTACGGCGAGTCGTTCTGGGCATTCCTGCCGCGCACGGTGACGGGTGGCATCCGCTCGGCGTGGCGGCTCGAAAAGGCCCGCCTCGAACGGCTCGGGCATTCGCCGTGGACCTGGCGCAACGAAGTGCTGCACGCGTGGGCGATGACCGCCGTCGTGTGGGGCATCGCGATCGCGATGGCCGGCAAGGTCGTGATTCCGTTCCTCGTGATCCAGGCCGTCTACGGCGCGTCGCTGCTCGAAGTCGTGAACTACGTCGAGCACTATGGGCTCGGCCGTCGCAAGCTGCCGAGCGGCCGCTACGAACGCTGTACGCCGCAGCATTCGTGGAACAGCAATCACGTCGTCACGAACCTGTTCCTGTACCAGTTGCAGCGACACGCCGACCATCACGCGAATCCGACGCGCTCGTACCAGGCGCTGCGCCACTTCGACGATGCGCCGCAATTGCCGGCCGGCTACGCGACGATGATCCTGTTCGCGTACGTGCCGCCGCTCTGGTATCGCGTGATGAACCCGCGCGTGGTCGCGCACTATCGCGGCGACATGGCGCAATCGAACATCAAGCCATCGATCCGCGACAGGGTGCTGGCGCAGTATCCGACGGCGGCGTGATCGTTCGGTAAGGATTGTGCGGAAGCCGGCGTGTGCCGCTTGAAACGGTCGGCGCGCCGGCATCCGGTTTGCACGTGCCCGGTGTCGCAGCGACGCCGTCACACCTCATTGAACGTGGCCCTTGCCTGCGGCGCGCTCGACGTGCGCTGCGAACGCCCACGACCGCGATGGCCGCAATCCGCCATGCAATAACCGTCAGGACTTCCGACAGTCGGTTCGTCATCGAGCGGTGGCGGTCGTGATGCAGCGAGCTGCATCGAAGCTGCGGCACGATCGTGCGCGCGGCGGATCGCCATCGTCTCGGCACGATCCGATGCACCGGCAGCCGGCCTGTCGCCGCGGCATCGGCAATCGACGCATTGCATCTGCGACCCAAAACGAAAAACCCCTTGATCCTTCCGGATCAAGGGGCTTCGTATTTTGGCGGAGAGGGTGGGATTCGAACCCACGGTACGGGGAAACCGTACGCCTGATTTCGAGTCAGGTACATTCGACCACTCTGCCACCTCTCCTTCCTTACTGCATTTCGCGGTTGGTCATTCCCGCGAAAGAAGAGATTATAAAACGATCTTTTCTTGGCTGACAAGCCCCCCTCGGCAAATTTTTTTGCGGGGCTTCGGAAGGCCCGCGTTACGACGCCTGTGCCGGCGCGTCGATCCGCTCCATGCCGCCCATGTACGGACGCAGCACGTCCGGCACCGTGACCGAGCCGTCCGCGTTCTGGTAGTTCTCCAGCACCGCGACGAGCGTACGGCCGACCGCCAGGCCCGAACCGTTCAGCGTATGCACGAGCTCCGGCTTGCCTTGCGCGTTGCGGAACCGCGCCTGCATCCGGCGCGCCTGGAACGCCTCGGTGTTCGAGCAGCTCGAGATTTCGCGATAGGTGTTCTGCGCGGGCAACCACACCTCGAGGTCGAACGTCTTCGCTGCCGA
The DNA here is from genome assembly GCF_002959955.1 of Burkholderia sp. BE12. Lineage (NCBI taxonomy): Bacteria > Pseudomonadati > Pseudomonadota > Betaproteobacteria > Burkholderiales > Burkholderiaceae > Burkholderia > Burkholderia sp. BE12. Next base: position 7,579 of record NZ_PREY01000007.1, read on the forward strand.
GAAGCCCATGTCGCCCGTGCACAGCGTGATCACGCGGTACGGCAGGCCGAGCTTCTGCAGGATCGCTTCCGCGTGGCCGACCATCTCGTCGAGCGCCTCGTACGACGTTTCCGGCGCGACGACCTGCACCATCTCGACCTTGTCGAACTGGTGCTGACGGATCATCCCGCGCGTGTCGCGGCCGTACGAACCGGCTTCCGAGCGGAAGCACGGGGAATGCGCGGTGAGCTTGATCGGCAGCGCGGATGCGTCGACGATCGACTCGCGCACGGTGTTCGTCAGCGAAATCTCGGACGTGGAGATCAGGTATTGCGTGACCGTGTTTTCCGCACCGCCCTTCTCGACGCGGAACATGTCGTCCGCGAACTTCGGCAACTGGCCCGTGCCGTACAGGATCTCGGGATTGACGATGTACGGGGTGTACGTTTCGGTATAGCCGTGCTGCTGCGTGTGCGTGTCGATCATGAACTGCGCGAGCGCGCGGTGCAGGCGCGCGATCGGGCCGCGCAGCATCGTGAAGCGCGCACCGGCGAGCTTCGCGCCCGTCTCGAAATCGAGGCCGAGCGGCGTGCCGACGTCGACGTGATCCTTCACCTCGAAATCGAACTGGCGCGGCGTGCCCCAGCGACGCGCCTCGACGTTGCCGGCTTCGTCCGTGCCGACCGGCACGCTTTCGTGCGCGACGTTCGGCATGCCCAGCATCAGGTCGGACAGGCGCGCCTGGATCTCGCCGAGCTTGGCTTCTCCCGCCTTCATCTCGTCGCCGATTCCGCCGACCTCGGCCATCACGGCCGACGTGTCCTCGCCCTTCCCCTTCATCGCGCCGATCTGCTTCGACAGGCTGTTGCGGCGCGCCTGGAGCTCTTCGGTGTGGGTCTGGATCGCGCGGCGTTCCGCTTCGAGTGCGGAGAACGCGGCAACGTCGAGGGTGTAGCCGCGATCGGCGAGGCGCTTGGCGACGCCGTCGAGGTCTTTGCGCAGCAACTGGATGTCGAGCATGGGAGGACTTGGAAAAATCGTTGTGTAAGACGGGAATTCTAACGCACCCGGCGGCGGCCACGGCGTCGTCCGGACGGACGATGCCGCAAATGGGCGGCCGTGGCGGTATCGTATTGGCAGTCCGCGGCATCGGCGCCCGGAGAATTGCCGCGCGCCTCGCCATGACGGATCGCATCACGCCCGCGCCGTCTGGCGGCAATCGAATCGAGCGGAGCATCGGCTCCGCGTCACAGCCCCTAGGGAATCCGATGAGCATCGAACTCGACAAGGAGCTACGCGATCGCGCGATCGCGTCGCTGCAACGTTATTTCACAGAAAACATGGACGAGCCGATCGGCAACATCCAGGCCGGCGCGCTGCTGCATTTCTTCATCCAGGAAATCGCGCCGGCGATCTACAACCTCGCGATCGCCGACGCGCAGGAACGCCTGCATGCGCGGGTCGCCGAACTCGACATCGAATGCCACGAAGAGCCGTTCGAATACTGGAAGAAACAACAGCCGGGCCGCAACAAGCGCTGACGCATCCGCGGCAGCGCCGTCAGTCCTTCTTGCCGGCCTCGCGATCGAGCTCGCGCAGCCATGCAAGCTTGTCGGCGATCTTCGATTCGAGCCCGCGCGGCACCGGCTGGTACCAGCGCGGCTCGCGCATCCCGTCCGGCAGGTACGTCTCGCCGGCCGCGTACGCGTTCGGCTCGTCGTGCGCGTATCGATACGCGTGACCGTAGCCGAGCTCCTTCATCAGCTTGGTCGGCGCGTTGCGCAGGTGCACGGGCACCTCGCGCGACTTGTCCTGCTTCACGAACGCCATCGCCTGGTTGAACGCGTTGTAGCCGGCGTTGCTCTTCGCCGCGCACGCGAGATAGATCACGGCCTGCCCGAGCGCGAGCTCGCCTTCCGGCGAGCCGAGCCGTTCGTAGGTTTCGGCAGCGTCGTTCGCCACCTGCAACGCGCGCGGATCGGCCAGGCCGATGTCTTCCCACGCCATCCGCACGATGCGCCGCGCGAGATACTTCGGATCCGCGCCGCCGTCGATCATCCGGCAGAACCAGTACAGCGCGCCGTCCGGGCTCGAGCCGCGCACCGACTTGTGCAGCGCCGAAATCTGATCGTAGAAGTTGTCGCCGCCCTTGTCGAAGCGCCGCGCGTTCAGCGTCATCGCGCTGCCGACGAAATCGGCATCGATCGTCGCGACGCCGGCCGACGTCGCCGCCGTCTGCGCCTGTTCGAGCAGGTTCAGGAAGCGGCGCGCGTCGCCGTCCGCGTAGCCGACCAGAGTATCGATCGCCTTGTCGTCGAACGCGAGGCCGCCGAGCGCGATGTCCTGCGCGCGCTTCAGCAACTGGCGCATCTCGTCGTCGCTCAGCGACTTCAGCACGTACACTTGCGCACGCGACAGCAACGCCGAGTTGACCTCGAAACTCGGGTTCTCGGTCGTCGCGCCGATGAAGGTCACGAGGCCCGACTCGACGAACGGCAGCAGCGCATCCTGCTGCCCCTTGTTGAAGCGGTGGATCTCGTCGACGAACAGGATCGTGTGGCGCCCGGTGCGGTTCAGCGTGTCCCTCGCCTGCTCCATCGACTCGCGGATGTCCTTCACGCCGCTGAGCACCGCGGACAGCGCGATGAACTCGCAGTCGAACGCGAGCGCGGTGAGCCGCGCGAGCGTCGTCTTGCCGACGCCGGGCGGCCCCCACAGGATCATCGAATGCGGCTTGCCCGATTCGAACGCGAGCCGCAGCGGCTTGCCTTCGCCCAGCAAATGCGTCTGGCCGATCACCTCGGCGAGCGTTTTCGGCCGCAGCGCCTCGGCGAGCGGACGGCGCGGCTCGACTTGAAACAGGTCGGACATGAACCCTCGCTCCACATCAAACGATGGCGGCCGAACCGGCCGCCGGACCCGACATTATGACAGCCGCACGACGGCGCCGCCGGGCCTGGTGCCTGGTGCCTGGTGCCTGGTGCCTGGTGCCTGGTGCCCGGTGCCCGACGCCCGATGCCCGCGCCCGATGCCCGCGCCTGGTGCCCGCGCCTGGTGCCCGCGCGCAGAAACGACACGGGCCTGCCGTCGCCGGCAGGCCCGTTACGGAAAAGCAGTGCGCGGCGCCCGTCAGCCGTTGATCACGTCCGCGCCCTTCGGCACGACGAACTTGAACGTATCGCCCTTCAGCGACGGGTTCGTCTGGATGTTCGTGAAGGTCAGCAGCGTGACGTTGCCGAACACGTCGTGCAGTTCCATCGCGGCGAGCGTGCCGTTCCGGAAGCCGATGCCGATCCGCTGGAACTGCGTGTCCTGCGCCTTCGGCAACATCTCGAGCCACTCGATGCCGCCCTTCTCGCCGGCATCGCGCAACGTGTAGCTCTTGTCGAGGTCGTTGCTGCCGAACAGGATCGCGGCGGGGCTCGCGCCCAGCGCACCGTTCAGCTTGCGCTCGGTGACCTGGTTCAGGTCGCGGTCGTACACGTAGAGCTTGTCGCCGTCGGCCTGCAGGACCTGCTGATACGGCTTCTGGTACGTCCAGATGAACTTGCCCGGCCGCGCGAACACGAACGTGCCGCTCGAATTGTCGGTGGGCTTCGGCGCGGCCTGCGCGGCGCTCGCGCCCTTGGCCGGCGCCTTGACGATCTGCTGCGTGAAATCGCCCTTCGCCGAACGCACCTGCGACACGAAGGCCTTCAGTTGCTCGGTGCCGCCCGCGAACGCGTGCGTCGCCGCGAGCATCAGCGATGCGCCGGCGAGCGCCGCGCCGAGCCAGCGCCGCGTCGAACGAAGGGACATTGCGAACGAATGTTGCTGCATATAGCGGTTTTCTCCCTGGGTGGCCGGCGCTGCGGGCGCCGCGGACTCATTCCGCGTCGCGCGCCGGCACAAGAATTTCGCGGTTGCCGCTCGACGACATCGCCGACACGAGCCCCGACTGTTCCATCTGCTCGAGCAGCCGCGCCGCGCGGTTGTAGCCGATCCGCAGATGGCGCTGCACGAGCGAGATCGACGCGCGGCGGTTCTTGATGACGATCTCGACCGCCTGGTCGTACAGCGGATCTGACTCGCCGCCGCCTTCGCCGGTTCCCGCGCCGGCCGAGCCCTCGTCGCCGTCGGCGGTGCCGCCTTCGAGCAGGCCCTCGACGTAGTTCGGCTCGCCGTGCTCCTTGAGCTTCTCGACGACGCGATGCACTTCGTCGTCGGAGACGAACGCGCCGTGCACGCGCACCGGCAACCCCGAGCCGGGCGGCAGGTACAGCATGTCGCCCATCCCGAGCAGCGATTCGGCGCCCATCTGGTCGAGAATCGTGCGCGAGTCGATCTTCGACGACACCTGGAAGGCAATGCGCGTCGGCACGTTCGCCTTGATCAGGCCGGTGATCACGTCGACCGACGGACGCTGCGTCGCGAGGATCAGGTGGATGCCGGCCGCACGCGCCTTCTGCGCGATCCGCGCGATCAGCTCCTCGACCTTCTTGCCGACGACCATCATCAGGTCGGCCAGCTCGTCGATCACGACGACGATGTTCGGCAGGCGGCCGAGCGGCTCCGGATCTTCCGGCGTCAGGCTGAACGGGTTCGGGATCTTCTCCTCGCGCTTCGCCGCATCGTCGATCTTGTTGTTGTAGCCCGCGAGGTTGCGCACGCCGAGCTTGCTCATCAGCTTGTAGCGGCGCTCCATCTCCGCGACCGTCCAGTTCAGCGCGTGGCCGGCCTGGCGCATGTCGGTGACGACCGGGCACAGCAGGTGCGGAATGCCTTCGTAGACGCTCATTTCGAGCATCTTCGGATCGATCAGGATCAGGCGCACCTGCTCGGCGGTGGCCTTGTACAGCAGCGACAGGATCATCGCGTTGATCCCGACCGACTTGCCCGAACCGGTCGTACCGGCCACCAGCAGGTGCGGCATCTTCGCGAGATCCGCGCACACCGGCTTGCCGCCGATGTCCTTGCCGAGGCTCAGCGTCAGCGCCGACGAGGCGGCCGCATACACCTCGGAGCCGATGATCTCCGACAGATGCACCGTCTGGCGGCGCTGGTTCGGCAGCTCGAGCGCCATGTAGTTCTTGCCGGGAATCGTCTCGACCACGCGGATCGACACGAGCGACAGCGAACGCGCGAGATCCTTCGCGAGGTTGACGATCTGGCTGCCCTTCACGCCGGTGGCCGGTTCGATCTCGTAGCGCGTGACGACCGGGCCCGGATACGCGGCGACGACGCTCGCCTCGACGCCGAAGTCCTTCAGCTTCTTCTCGATCAGGCGCGACGTGAATTCGAGCGTATCGGCGGAAATCGCCTCCTGCGTCTTCGGCGCGGGATCGAGCAGCGACACCGGCGGCAGCGTCGAATCGCCCGGCAGGTCGGTGAACAGCGGCACCTGGCGCTCGCGCTCGACGCGCTCGGACTTCGCGGGCGTGACCACCGGCGGCACGATCGTCACAGGCTCGTGATCCTCGATGCGCACGCGCTCCTCTTCGACCTTGCCTTCGCGGCGCACCGCCGCGGCCTCGCCGAGCTTGCGGTCGCGCTCGGCCTCGCGGCGCAGCTTCGCGACGTTGACCGCGGACAGGATCGCGCCGCCGACACGCTCGGCGACCGACAGCCACGAGAAGCGGAAATACAGCGACAGGCCGATCGCGAGCGCGATCAGCAGCAACAGCGTGCCGCCCGTGAAGCCGAACGCGTGCGACATCGCGCCCGCGACGGCCTCGCCGACGACGCCGCCGGGCGCACGCGGCAACTGCACCTTCAGCGACCACATGCGCAGCGCCTCGATGCCGTCGCATGCGAGCACGACCAGCACGAACGCAAGGATTTCGGTGAGCCAGCCGATCGGCCGCTCCGGTTCGTCGGGCATCGCGTCGTGACGCGTGATGCGGCGGTAGTTGACGGCGATGCGCCGCCCGAGCGGCACGATCAGCCAGTAGGCCGACAGGCCGAACAGCAGCAGGATGATGTCGGCCGTCCACGCGCCGACGCGGCCGGCCCAGTTCGAGATGTGATCGACCTGGGCGGCGTGCGTCCAGCTTGGATCGCGCCGGCTGTAGCTCAGCAGGGCCATCACCAGAAAGGCGCAGAGCGCGACCTGGAGAATCCAGCGGATCTCCGTGAGGAGCTTCGACATCCGGTGCGGCAACGCCTGTGCCTGGGCGGAATAAGGAGCTTTTGCCATGAATCCGTATAAAGAGGACGGGCCGTGCGCCCGCCTGTCGTTCGATCGCGCTTATTGTAAACGCTGCACCGCGCCGCCAAGTGTAAATGACGGTTACATCACGGGGACGGGGCGCCGAACCGGCGCCGCCCGCGGCCGCAGGCCGGCCGAATGTTCGCCCCTGCGACAACTCGCCGCCGCGCGGCAAACCGCCGCCCGGCGCGCTGCCACGGTACGACGGCGCGCCGCGAAACGCTATCGGCGCGATTGAAACTCTCGTTCGGCAACGCAGCAACGGGGCCTTTATAATGCGCGTCTGATACCCATCTATGACGGCATCCCGGTCAACCGGAGCGTACGGCGAGCCTACCCCGCCCGCCGCGCCGCCTTTTACGGATTCGCACATGTCCACGCCCAAACACGCCAAAGTCCTGATTCTCGGTTCCGGCCCCGCCGGCTACACGGCCGCCGTCTACGCGGCACGCGCCAACCTGTCCCCGGTGCTGATCACCGGCATCGCGCAGGGCGGCCAGCTGATGACCACGACCGACGTCGAAAACTGGCCGGCCGACGCGAACGGCGTGCAGGGTCCGGAGCTGATGGCGCGCTTTCTCGAGCATGCCGAGCGCTTCAACACCGAAATCGTCTTCGACCATATCCACACCGCGAAACTGCACGAGCAGCCGATCCGCCTGATCGGCGACTCGGGCGAATACACGTGCGACTCGCTGATCATCGCGACCGGCGCGTCCGCGCAGTATCTCGGCCTGCCGTCCGAGGAAGCGTTCATGGGCAAGGGCGTGTCGGCCTGCGCGACCTGCGACGGCTTCTTCTATCGCGGCCAGGAAGTCGCGGTGATCGGCGGCGGCAACACGGCCGTCGAGGAAGCGCTCTACCTGACCGGCATCGCGAAGAAGGTCACGGTGATCCATCGCCGCGACAAGTTCCGCGCGGAGCCGATCCTGATCGACCGCCTGCTGGAGAAGGAAAAGGAAGGCGTCGTCGACATCAAGTGGGATCACGTGCTCGACGAGGTGACCGGCGAAGCGTCGGGCGTCACGGGCCTGCGCATCAAGAACGTGAAGACCGGCGCGACGGAAGACCTGCACGTGCAGGGCGTGTTCGTCGCGATCGGCCACAAGCCGAACACCGATCTGTTCCAGGGCCAGCTGGAGATGAAGGACGGCTACATCCTGACGAAGAGCGGCCTGCAAGGCAACGCGACGTCGACGAGCGTGCCGGGCGTGTTCGCCGCGGGCGACGTGCAGGACAACGTGTACCGCCAGGCGATCACCAGCGCGGGCACGGGCTGCATGGCCGCGCTCGACGCGCAGCGCTACCTCGAAAGCCTGCACGACAAGAAGTAAGCCGGAAGCCTTGCCGCGGCGGGCGCTACAATGGCGTCCGCTGCCGCGAAGCGGGCTCGACCGGAAAGCCGCTGCCGCCGCGCAGCGGCTTTTTTTGTGCCCGCGCGCCCGAACGCGCCTGCCCCGTTACCGAATCATGGCGAAGAACCAGCCCCATCCGAGCGATCCCGCGAAGCGAAAGATCGCTGCCCGTCCCGTGACCCCGGCGCCCGAGGCGCCCCCGCCCGCGCCCGATGCGGCCGCGTTACGCGGCCAGGGCCTCGCGGGCCTCGGCGCATTGCGCAAGTCGCTGCAAGGCGAAGCCGATCGTCGCGAACGCGCGCGCGTCGAAACCGCGAAGGCCGAGCGCAAGGCGGAAGCCGACGCGAATCTGTTCCGCAACGAAATCGGCACGATCCGGCCGCTGAACGCGCCGCCGCGCGCGTCGTCCGGCCGCATGCCGCCCGACCCGCTGCCGAAGCAGACGCAGCGCGACGAGGAAGCCGTGCTGAACGCGACGCTGTCCGATGAATTCGATCCGGAGACGCTGCTCGACAGCGACGACTCGCTGTATTACCACCGCCCCGGCATCAGCCGCGACGTCGTGCGCAAGCTGAGGAGCGGTGCGTGGATCGTGCAGGCACAGATCGATCTGCACGGCATGCGGCGCGACGAAGCGCGCGATGCGCTCGCCGAATTCATCCGCGAAGCCGGCAAGAAAGGGCTGCGCTGCCTGCGCGTGATCCACGGCAAGGGGCTCGGCTCGATCGGCAAGGAACCCGTGCTGAAGGGCAAGGTGCGCGCATGGCTCGTGCAGAAGGAAGAAGTCATCGCGTTCTGCGAGGCGCGCGGCCACGACGGCGGTGCGGGCGCGGTGCTCGTGCTGCTGCAGCCGCACCCGGCGCCGGCCGAGCGGGGGCCGCGTGCCGCATCCTAGGCTGACGCTCGCGATCGCGGTACTGGAGGCGATCGCCACGCTGGCTTTCGCGATTTCGGGGTTCATCGAGGCGCGCAAGAACCGCCTCGACTCGGTCGGCACGTTCGTCGTCGCGCTCGCGACCGCATTCGGCGGCGGCACGCTGCGCGACATCCTGCTCGAGCGCCGGCCGTTCTACTGGGTCGTGCACGACGACTACGTGATCGCGATCTTCGTGCTCGCCCTGTTCGCGCCGTTCGTATTGCGGATGCTGTCGCGGCTGTCGGCCGAACGGCTGCTGCTGATCGCCGATGCGATCGGGCTCGGCATCTTCAGCATCTCGGGCACGGCGATCGCGCTCGACGCCGAGATGCCGCGCTTCATCGCGGTGATGATGGGCGTGATTACCGGCGTGGTCGGCGGGATCGTCCGCGACGTACTGTGCAACGACATCCCGCTGATCCTGCGCGATTCGCGGCCGTACGCGACCTGCGCGTTCGTCGGCTGCTGGTTCTACCTGCTGCTCGTGTGGCTGCAGTGCGACTCGGTGTACAGCGTGCTGCTCGCCACCGGCTTCATCCTCGTCGCACGGCTGGCGACGTTCAAGTTCGACGTGCGGTTGCCGCACTGAGCGGCTCGATCCGCCGCCGCGCCCCACCTCGACAATTCACCGCTGAACGCCGATCGAGACGGATCTTGAACGCCGCGTCGAGAACAGTATGCAGCTTCGCTCCTTCGGACGTATCAGTTGCCTTCGCAGTGTTGCTTCTCACGATTAATGCAACACGACGGCTCCAGGCGAATATCTCAAAATAAACCGCTTGCAAACATCCGTCAATTACGCAACACTATGAAAGCAATTCGTAATTATTTATCTAAATAATTTTGAAGAGTAAATATCGAATGAGAGAATTGACCATCAACGAATTGGATCTCGTTTCCGGCGCCACGTGGGCAGGCGATATTGCGATGAGTTCGGCGACCGGCTGGGCTGGCGCTGTCGCGGGGTTCGGCATCGGCGGCGTGATCGGTTTTGGAATGGGAGTGGCCGCGAGTGCAGGGTTCTCTGCAAGAGGCGGTACATTCGGGCGTGAACCAGCCGGCACGGATTATTCCGGCTGCAGCCACCATTAACATTACGGATGCGTCACGATATAAAAATCTCCAAAAGGATACTTCGTGAGTATTCAATTCAGAGACGGAAATAAAATCACAAAACAAAACTAATAACCGATCTCTGCCACCATGACATTATTGAAATAATGACCGCATGACATGCAGAATTACCGTCGAAACCCGTCCCAATCGTTTCGCACGACCGGCCCCGAACTACCTCGCCTTGACCAAACTTTCCAATCAAACATCGATTACGCCAAAAGACGACAATGAAGACGATCCCATTCCTATTCGTCCTTCGACTAATTGTTCCGGAACTTAAATCCATCCCCGGAAACGAAATTCACTCCGTTCTCGAAAGAGCTGAACTAACCTCCGAGGACCGCAAAAGAAAATGCTACCGGCAATGCTTCGTCGCATCCATATTTGTTCCATTCCTCGCATTGTTCTCCATCTTCTTTTCGCTTGATCTGTTCTCAATGGCGCACAGGATGCTGACCGTACCGATTCTAAGTGCTGCCTCGGTCTACTTGAGCTTGCTCATGCTCTCCGTTCTCGGTTCAATTATATTTGCCCCCGAGATTCGTAGGGAACTCAAATCGAGGCGTCGCTTTCGCCAATTCGATTGACGTCGCTTCAGATGGGTATTTTTTGTCCGGTGATCGAGGACTCGTGAAGCTCTGTCGTCTCGTGAGAAATACAGGTTGGAACCGAGATGTTTTTTCGCACTTTTTTGACGGCACGGAGCGCGTTCGCCAACGTACGGAAAATTGTGCACCGCAGCTATCAACACCGATGTATTCCGAAAAAAAAGGCCGTCACACGTTGGACGGCCCTTTGCACTTTCGGTGAGACGTGCCTACATCACGCGATCCGCTCTTCCGACGCCGGATCGAACAGCACCGCCTTCGACACGTCGAACAGCAGCGACTGCGTCTGCCCCGGCTGCGGGTTCGCGGCCGGATGCACGCGGCTCACGATCCGCTTGCCGTTCACCTGCGCGAACACGTGCGTGTCCGGCCCGGTCGGCTCGGTCACGTCGACGCGCACGTCGATCGGTTGCAGGTTCGACGCCTCGCCGTTGTGCGCGTGGCGCGCGTCGGTGATGCGCTCCGGACGCAGCCCGAGGATCACCTCGCGGCCGACGTGCGACTTCAGCTTCGCCGCGTCGAACGGCAGGATCAGCGCGCTGCGCGCGAGGCCCGTGTCGATCTCGAGCGCGATCCCGCCGCCCTGCTCGACCAGCCGGCCGTTGATGAAATTCATCGGCGGCGCGCCGATGAAGCCCGCGACGAACAGGTTCGACGGCGAATCGTAGATCTCCTGCGGCGCGCCGAACTGCTGGACCACGCCGTCCTTCATCACCGCGATCCGGTCGCCGAGCGTCATCGCCTCGATCTGATCGTGCGTCACGTAGACGATCGTCGTGCCGAGACGCTGGTGCAGCAGCTTGATTTCCGCGCGCATCTCGATGCGCAGCTTCGCGTCGAGGTTCGACAGCGGTTCGTCGAACAGGAACAGCGACGGATCGCGTGCGAGCGCGCGGCCCATCGCGACGCGCTGGCGCTGGCCGCCCGACAGCTGCCCCGGCTTGCGGTCGAGCAGATGCTGGATCTGCAGCATCGACGACACACGGTCGACGATCTGCTGCTGCTCGTTCTTCGGCACCTTGCGGATGTTCAGCCCGAACGAGATGTTCTCGCGCACCGTCATCGACGGATACAGCGCGTACGACTGGAACACCATCGCGATGTCGCGATCCTTCGGCGACAGGTCGTTGACGACCTTGCCGTCGATGCAGATCTCGCCGCTCGTCACGGTCTCGAGGCCGGCGATCATGTTGAGCAGCGTCGACTTCCCGCAGCCCGAGCCGCCGACCAGGATCAGGAACTGTCCGTCCTCGATCTCGATGTCGACACCCTTCAGGACCGGCACCCCGTTCGGGTAGGTCTTGTACACGTCACGGATGGAAAGGCTTGCCATGCTGTGAATCCTCTGTCTCGTCTCGCGCGGCGCATTCGGGCGCCGCGTCGGGTTCGTTTCGATGCGCCGCGCGTGCTGCGCGGCCGGTTCGTCGTATCGGATAAAGCCGCGCTTACCCCTTCACCGCGCCCGCCGTCAGCCCGCGCACGAAGTAGCGGCCGGCGACGATGTAGACGAGCAGCGTCGGCAGCGCGGCGATGATCGCGCCGGCCATGTCGACGTTGTATTCCTTCACGCCCGTCGACGTGTTGACGAGGTTGTTCAGCGCCACCGTGATCGGCATCGAATCGACGCCGGAGAACACGATCCCGAACAGGAAGTCGTTCCAGATCTGCGTGAATTGCCAGATCAGGCACACCATGAAGATCGGCAGCGACACCGGCAGCAGGATCTTCGTGAAGATCGTGAAGAAACCGGCGCCGTCGATGCGCGCGGCCTTCACGAGTTCGGCCGGCACGCTCACGTAGAAGTTGCGGAAGAACATCGTCGTGAACGCGATCCCGTACACGACGTGCACGAACACCAGGCCCGGAATCGTGTTCGCGAGGCCGAGCATCCCCTGCAGGCGCGCCATCGGCAGCAGGATCACCTGGAACGGGATGAAGCAGCCGACCAGCATCATCGTGAACAGCGCGTCCGCACCGCGAAAGCGCCAGTGCGTGAGCACGTAGCCGTTGAACGCGCCGATCAGCGACGAGATCAGCACGGCCGGAATCACCATCTGCAGCGAGTTCAGGAAGAACGGCTTCATCCCGTCGCAGCGCACGCCGGTACACGCGCCGCTCCATGCCTTCACCCACGGGTCGACGGTCCACGTGGTGGGCGGCGTCAGCAGGTTGCCGGTGCGCAACTGGTCGAGGTCCTTGAACGACGTCGACAGCATCACGTAGATCGGAAACAGGAAATACAGCGCGAACAGGATCAGTGCCGCATAGATCACCGCCCGGCTGATCGTCATCTTAGGCTGCATTGCGGGTGCTCCTCGATTCCATATACATCAGCGGCACCAGCACCGCGACCACGGTCGCGAGCATCATCACCGAGGACGCCGCGCCGAGCCCGAGCTGGCCGCGGTTGAACGAAAACGTGTACATGAACATGGCCGGCAACGACGACGACGTGCCCGGGCCGCCGGCCGTCAGCGCGACGACGAGGTCGAAGGTCTTGATCGTGATGTGGCAGAGGATCAGCAGCACCGAGAAAAACACCGGGCGCATGCTCGGGATCACGATCTTGCGGTAGATGGTCGGCAGCGTCGCGCCGTCGACCTGCGCGGCCTTGAAGATCTCGCCGTCGACGCCGCGCAGCCCGGCGAGGAACAGCGCCATCACGAAACCGGTCGACTGCCACACGGCCGCGATCACCACGCAGAAGATCGCCTTGTCCGGATCGTCGAGCCAGCCGAACGAGAAGCTCGTCCAGCCCCAGTCGTGCATCACCTTCTCGAGGCCGAGGCCCGGGTTCAGGATCCACTGCCACGCGGTGCCGGTGACGATGAACGACAGCGCCATCGGGTACAGGAAGATCGCGCGCAGCGCGCCTTCGTTGCGGATCCGCTGATCGAGCAGGATCGCGAGGAACAGCCCGAGCCCGACGCAGATCGCGATGAACGGAATCCCGAACCAGCCGAGGTTCGCGGCGGAGGTCCACCACACGTCGTTCTGGAACAGGTCCGTGTAACGGCCGAAGCCGTCGAATTCGTAGTTGGGCAACAGCCGCGAGTTGGTCAGCGACAGATAGCCGGTAATCAGGATGAAGCCGTAGATGAACACCACGGCGATCGCGACGCTCGGCGCGAGCACGAGCTTCGGGATCCAGCGATCGGCGAAGGCCGACATCGGCGACGTACGCCGTGCGGCGGCAGCGCCGGATCCGTTTCCGCTAAGAGGGGCAGCCACTTGATTCGACTCCTGGAACGAGGGCGACGCAGGCCGGGCCGGCGCCGGTACGGCACGGGCCCGCGGGCGAGCCCGTTTGCTGCACATGCAAAAACGCCCGGCCGATGAAGCGTGTCCGGCCGGGCGCCTGGCGCGCGTTACTTGACCTTCGCGGCCTTCGCGAGCGCGGCGACCGCGCTCTTCGAATCCTGCTGCGAGTTCATGAACTTCGTCACGACGTCCGTGATCGCGCCGGCGGTCGCGTCGCTTTGCGCCATGCCGTGCGCGAGCGACGGCACGAAACCGCCCGACTTGATCGCGGTCTGCTCGTCGGCATACGACTTCTTCGCGCAGTCGTCGAACTTGTCCATCTTCACGCCGAGACGCACCGGCACCGAACCCTTCAGCAGGCTGAACTGCTCCTGGAAGTCCGGCGTCATGATCGTCTTCGCGAGCGCGAGCTGGCCCGGCGTCGCGTTCTTCTCGCCCTTCTGCTGGAAGAACACGAACGAATCGACGTTGAACGTGTACGCGTTCGCCGTGCCCGGCACCGGTGCGCAGATGTAGTCCTTGCCCGACTTCTTGCCGGCGTTCTCGAACTCGCCCTTCGCCCAGTCGCCCATGAACTGCATGCCGGCCTTGCCGTTGATGACCATCGCGGTCGCGAGGTTCCAGTCGCGGCCGTTACGGCCGGTGTCGAAGTAGCCCTGGATCTTGCGCACCGTGTCGAACACCGACAGCATCTGCGGCGACGTCAGCGTCGCCTGGTCGAGGTCGACCAGCGCCTTCTTGTAGAACGCCGGGCCCTGCGACAGCACGACGTCTTCCCACAGCGTCAGGTCCTGCCACGGCTGGCCGCCCATCGCGACCGGCTGGATGCCCGCGGCCTTCAGCTTGTCGGCCACCGCGAAGAATTCGGGCCAGGTGGCCGGCACCTTCGCGCCGACCTTGTCGAGCGCGGCCTTGTTGATGTACAGCCAGTTGACGCGGTGCACCGAGAACGGCGCGGCGACGGTGTGGCCCTTGTACTTGATGATCTTGTCGATTTCCGGCGGCAGGTTCTGCTTCCAGTCGCCGGCGACGGAATCGATGTTGACGAGCACGCCCTGGTCGGCCCAGTCCTGGATCAGCGGGCCCTTGATCTGCGCGGCCGACGGAGCGTCGCCGCTGATCACCTTGGTCTTCAGTGCGGTCATCGCCGCGGCGCCGGCGCCGCCCGCGACCGCGAAGTCCTTCCACACGTAGCCCTGCTTCTGCACGTCGTCCTTCAGCACGCCGACGGCCTTCGACTCGCCGCCCGACGTCCACCAGTGCAGCACGGTTACATTTTCGGCTGCCTGCGCCGCCACGGCGCCAGCCATCAGGCCTGCGGCGCAGAGCGCGCCCATGATCGAGCGAACTTTCATTACTTATCTCCTCCAGACTGAATCAACTCGTTAAGTTCCCATGGGGAACCGGCTTCTTGATAAACGACGGGGAAATCGAGCCGCGGGACGCATGCAGCGTACGGGCCGATGACCGGCCGGGCTCTTACAGAAAGCGTGAATCGAGATTCAACGGCGTGTCTCCTCTTTGTGTTTCTGGCCCGCCGCGATGCTGCGACGCGAGCCCGGGGTCGACGGTGCGCGGACGATGCGCGCCGTCAATGTCCGATACCATTCGGCACAAGGCGTTCCCGAAGGCGAAGCTCGCGCGGCTCGGCGACCGCACTTCTTTTTTTCTTCACCCGGGTGCTACCCCTTGCGGCGGATTGTAGTTAAACTACAATTCAGTGTCAAAAATATTTTTATCGCACTACGGATCGCTTCCCAGCACCCCCATTGGCGGAGACACATGCATACCGATTCCAGCTTTACCTTCGTACTTTTCGGCGGCACCGGCGACCTGTCGATGCGCAAGATCCTGCCCGCGCTGTTCGAAGCGCACCGCGGCAACATGCTCGCGGAAAGCGGCCGGATCGTTGCCGTCGCGCGGCACGAATCGGATCGGGCCGGCTATCTCGAATGGGTCGACACGCACGTGAAGCCGCATGCGGCGAAGGCCGCCGGCAAGGCATTCGACGAAAGCGGGTGGAAATCCTTCCTCGAACGCATCGAGTACGTGAAGCTCGACCTCGGCCGCGCGGAGGACTACGTCGTGCTGCGCGATGCGGTCGCGCACTTGCCCGGCATCCGCGTGTTCTATCTCGCGACGGGCCCGTCGCTGTTCGTGCCGATCTGCAAGGCGCTCGCGTCGGTCGGGCTGAACGAAGGCGCACGCATCGTGCTCGAGAAGCCGCTCGGCTACGACCTGAAGTCGTCGAATGCGATCAACGACGCGGTCGGCGAGATCTTCGCGGAAGGCCAGATCTACCGGATCGACCACTATCTCGGCAAGGAGCCGGTACAGAACCTGCTCGCGCTGCGCTTCGGCAATGCGCTGTTCGAGCCGCTGTGGCGCCGCGAATGGGTCGAGAGCATCCAGATCACGATCGCCGAGGAGCTCGGCGTCGAGGCGCGCGGCGATTTCTACGACAATACGGGCGCGCTGCGCGACATGGTGCAGAACCACCTGCTGCAGCTGCTGTCGATCGTCGCGATGGAGCCGCCGCACTCGATGGATTCCGACTCGGTGCGCGACGAGAAGCTGCGCGTGCTGCGCGCGCTGAAGCCGATCGATCCGCGCGACATCGGCAAGGTCGCGGTGCGCGGCCAGTATCATGCGGGCGTGATCAAGGGCGCGCAGGTGCCGGCCTACGCGACCGAGCCGGGCGTGAAGCCCGACAGCCAGACCGAAACCTTCGTCGCGCTGAAGGTCGAGATCGAGAACTGGCGCTGGGCCGGCGTGCCGTTCTTCCTGCGCACCGGCAAGCGTCTGGCCGACCGCGTCGCGGAGATCGTCGTCAACTTCCGCCCTGTGCCGCACTCGGCGCTCGGGCCGACCGCGCTGCGCCCCGGTGCGAACCGCCTCGTGATCCGGCTGCAGCCGAACGAGACGATCCGCCTGTACTGCCTCGCGAAGCAGCCGGGCGAAGGGATGAATCTCGCGAGCGTGCACCTCGACCTCGCGTTCGACCAGTTCTTCAAGGAAGGGCAGATGGAGGCGTACCAGCGCCTGCTGCTCGACGTGATCAACGGCCGGCTCGCCCTCTTCGTGCGTCGCGACGAACAGGAAGCCGCATGGCAGTGGGTCGAGCCGATCCTGAACGAATGGGCGCGCACGCTGAAGCCGCCGAAGCCGTATGCGGCGGGTACGTGGGGGCCGGCCGCGTCGAGCGCGATGCTCGCGCAGCACGACACCTGCTGGCTCGAAGAAGAAAACTGATGCAAACCGTTGCCGCGTACGCCACCGTACGCGGCAACGTGCCTCACGATTCGTACGATTTGAACAGACAAAGCAGTCCGGAGGAGATGTGATCGAGATCCACGCTTTCGACACCCAGGAAGCGCAAAGCGAAGCGCTCGCGCGCGCCGTCGGCGAGGCGCTGCGCGCGGCGCTCGCCGGCCCCGCGCGCCCGACGCTCGCGGTGTCCGGCGGCACCAGCCCGCGCCCGTTCCTGCACACGCTGTCGCATGCGGCGCTCGACTGGGCCGGCGTCGACGTCACGCTGGTCGACGACCGCTGGGTGCCGGACGACGACGCGGCCAGCAACGCGCAACTCGTGCGCGACACGCTGCTGCAGCACGCGGCGGCCCCTGCCCGCTTCCTGCCGCTCGTCGACACGCGCACCACGCTCGACGCACACGTCGCCGCGCTCAACGCGAACGCCGACTACCGCGTGCCGAGCGTCGCGGTGCTCGGCATGGGCGAGGACGGCCACACCGCGTCGATCTTCGCCGACGCGCCCGAATGGGACCACGCGATCACGACGCCCGAGCGTTTCGTCGCCGTGCATCCGGGCGCGGCGCCCCATGCACGCGTGAGCTATTCGCTCGATGCGCTGAAGCGCGTCGACCGGCTGTTCCTGCTGATCGCGGGTGCCCGCAAACGCGACGTGCTCGACGCCGCGGCCGCGTCGCTGCAGAAGAACGCGATTTCCCAACTGGCCAACGACAAGGGGACCCAGCTCGATGTCTACTGGTGCGCAAAGTAAGGCGGTCGTCGCGGGTCAGCATGCCGACGGCCCGCGCCTGCTCGCGGACGTCGGCGGCACCAACGCGCGCTTCGCGCTGGAAACCGGCCCGGGCGAGATCACGCAGATCCGCGTGTATCCCGGCGCCGACTATCCGACGATCACCGACGCGATCCGCAAGTATCTGAAGGATGTGAAGATCAGCCGCGTGAATCACGCGGCTATCGCGATCGCAAACCCGGTCGACGGCGATCAGGTCACGATGACCAATCACGACTGGCGCTTCTCGATCGAGGCGACGCGCCGCGCGCTCGGCTTCGACACGCTGCTGGTCGTCAACGACTTCACCGCGCTCGCGATGGCGCTGCCCGGCCTGACCGATGCGCAGCGCGTCCAGATCGGCGGCGGCACGCGCCGCCAGAACAGCGTGATCGGGCTGCTCGGGCCGGGCACCGGGCTCGGCGTATCGGGCCTGATTCCGGCGGACGACCGCTGGATCGCGCTCGGCAGCGAAGGCGGTCATGCGTCGTTCGCGCCGCAGGACGAGCGCGAGGATCTCGTGCTGCAGTACGCGCGCAAGAAGTTTCCGCACGTGTCGTTCGAACGCGTGTGCGCGGGCCCCGGCATGGAGATCATCTACCGGGCGCTCGCCGCGCGCGACAAGAAGCGCGTCGCCGCGTCCGTCGATACGGTCGAGATCGTCGAGCGCGCACATGCGGGCGACGCGCTCGCGCTCGAAACCGTCGAATGCTTCTGCGGCATTCTCGGCTCGTTCGCCGGCAGCGTCGCGCTGACGCTCGGCGCGCTCGGCGGCGTCTATATCGGCGGCGGTGTCGCGCTGAAGCTCGGCGAGCTGTTCACGCGCTCGTCGTTCCGTGCGCGCTTCGAGGCGAAGGGCCGCTTCGCGCACTATCTCGAGAACATCCCGACCTACCTGATCACCGCCGAATATCCGGCGTTCCTCGGCGTGTCGGCGATTCTCGCGGAGCAGTTGTCGAACCGTTCGGGCGGTGCGTCGTCGGCCGTGTTCGAGCGGATCCGCCAGATGCGCGACGCGCTGACGCCGGCCGAGCGCCGCGTCGCCGATCTCGCGCTGAACCATCCGCGCTCGATCATCAACGACCCGATCGTCGACATCGCGCGCAAGGCGGACGTGAGCCAGCCGACGGTGATCCGCTTCTGCCGCTCGCTCGGCTGCCAGGGCCTGTCGGACTTCAAGCTGAAGCTCGCCACCGGCCTCACCGGTACGATTCCGATGAGCCACAGCCAGGTGCATCTCGGCGACACGGCTACCGATTTCGGCGCGAAGGTGCTCGACAACACGGTGTCCGCGATCCTGCAACTGCGCGAGCACCTGAACTTCGAGCACGTCGAGAACGCGATCGAGATCCTGAACGGCGCGCGCCGCATCGAGTTCTACGGGCTCGGCAACTCGAACATCGTCGCGCAGGACGCGCATTACAAGTTCTTCCGCTTCGGGATTCCGACGATCGCGTACGGCGACCTGTACATGCAGGCCGCGTCGGCCGCGCTGCTCGGCAAGGGCGACGTGATCGTCGCGGTGTCGAAGTCGGGGCGCGCGCCCGAGCTGCTGCGCGTGCTCGACGTCGCGATGCAGGCCGGCGCGAAGGTGATCGCGATCACGTCGAGCAACACGCCGCTCGCGAAACGCGCGACCGTTGCGCTCGAGACCGATCACATCGAGATGCGCGAATCGCAGCTGTCGATGATTTCGCGGATCCTGCATCTGCTGATGATCGACATTCTCGCGGTCGGCGTGGCGATCCGTCGCGCGTCGACCAACGGCGAGCTGCCCGAGGCCGTCGCGCAGGCGAAGGCGCGCGCCGCCGACGACGAAACGGCCGACGTGCTCGACTGGCTGAGCCACGGCGCATCGCCGGCGGCGAAGGACGTCGCGCGGGACTGACGCGCGGCGCGGCAACCGCCGCCGCCCGCGTCCCAACGAAAAACGCCACCGGCGCATCGCGCGCGGTGGCGTTTTTCATTGTGCGGCCCGACTGCCGGTGCGCTTCAGGCGCCCGCTTTCACCGGCCGGCCGTGCCAGCGCAGCACGAGGTAGCGCCCGGCGAAACACAGCACGCCGGTGACGCCGATCGTCACGCCCATCGCGAACGGCGTGCCGTCCGCGAGTGCGCCGATCGCGACGCTCGCCAGCGCGCCGAGCGCGAGCTGCATCGCGCCGAACACGGCCGCCGACGCACCCGCGTTGTGCGGATAGCGGTGCATGAGATCGGTCGTGCAGTTCGCGGACAGGATCCCGACCACGCCGACGACGAAGAACAAACACACGACGATCGACCACAGCCCGCCCCACCCCGTCAGCGCGACGAGCGCGACCGCGAGCGACGCGATGCAGCTCACGAGCGACGCGGCCGCGATGATGCGCAGCGAACCGATGCGGCCGACGAGGCGCGTGTTCGCGAAGTTGCCGATCATGATCCCGACGACGTTCAGGCCGAACAGCAGCCCGTAGTGCTGCGGCGACACGTGGAAATACTCGATGTACACGAACGGCGTCGCGGTGATGTACGAGAACATCGAAGCGAACGCCATCCCGCCGCACAGCATGTGCCCCCATGCGACGGGGTCGGACAGAATGCGCCCGTACGATGCGAACGACGCCAGCACGGCCGCGCTCTTGCGCCGCTCCTTCGGCCAGGTTTCGGGCACCCGCAGATACGCGGTCGTCGCGCATATCGCGCCGAACACGGCCAGCACGACGAACACGCCGCGCCAGCCGGAGAAACGCAGGATCTGGCCGCCGATCAGCGGCGCGAGGAGCGGCCCGACCGCGGTCACGATCGCGACCATCGACAGCACCTTCGCCGCGTCGCTCGGCTCGTGCGCGTCGCGCGCGATCGCACGCGCGAGCACCGACGCGGCGCCCGCGCCGAGCGCCTGCAGGAAGCGCACGACGATCAGCATGTCGATCGAGCCCGACACGAAGCAGCCGATGCTCGCGAGCGTGAACAGCGCGATGCCGCCCAGCAGCACCGGGCGGCGGCCCCACGTGTCGGACAGCGGGCCGTACAGCAGCATGCCGATCGAGAAGCCGGCCATGAAGCTCGTCAGCGTGCGCTGCGCGGCGCCGGGGCTGACGGAAAAGCCGGCGGCGATCGACGGCAGGCTCGGCAGGTACATGTCGGTGGCGATCGGCCCGCAGGCCGCGAGCGCGCCGAGCAACAGGATCAGCCGGGCATCGGGCCGGCGCCGGACGACGTGGGACATGGGTATCCGGAATGGAAGCCCGCGCGCATCGGGGCGCGCGTGACGGTGAAGACGGGATGCCGCGCCGCACGCGGCGCGTTCAGGCCCATGATTGTACGCGCAACTTTTTTGCCTGCCTCGGGCCGCGTGCAGCGGCGGCCGGGGAACCGTCCTCGCCCGTCGCGCGCGAACGAACGCGCGTACGGATTCGATTAAGCTTGCGGCTGCCCGTCTCTCTTGTCCGATCCATTCGACGTACGACCGAACCGATGACCGCTTTCCTGCTGATCTGGAGCCCCAAGAAATGGCCGTGGCCCGAGCTGCCCGACGTCGCCGCGCGCGTGAAGGCCGGCGAGGCCGTGCATGACGTGTGGGGCTGCGGCTTCGCGCGCGGCATCCTGCCGGGCGATCGCGTGTTCCTGCACCGCGTCGCGAAGGAGCCCAAGGGTGTGTTCGGCTCCGGCTACGTGACGCGCGCGCCGTACGAGGTGCCCGATCCGTCGACCAAGCGCGGCTACCGGCTGTGCATCGACTTCGTGTACGACTGGCTGGTCGACGCGCACCAGGACGTCGTGATTCCGCGCGACGCGCTGCGCGTCCATCCGTATTCGGTACAGACGTGGGATGCGCAGAGCTCCGGCACGTCGATCAAGCCGATGGTCGAAGGTCCGCTCGAAAAGCGCTGGGCCGAGCTGACCGGCAAGCGCAAGCCGCCGCGATAACCGGAAACCGGGTCGAATCGGCCCGGCGCGTCCGGCCGGGCATCCCTCGCGCGCCGAAAGGCCGCGGGCCGGCCGGCGGGCCTGCGTCGCGTGTCTCCGGTACAATCAGACGATCGTTCCGCCTAGGCGCCGCGGCCCGTGCACAGGCCCCCGCGCCGTTCTCTCGCAGGTTTCGCTCATGTCCAACAATCAGATCCTCTTCGAACGCGCCCAGAAGACCATTCCCGGCGGCGTCAACTCGCCGGTGCGCGCGTTCCGTTCGGTCGGCGGCACGCCGCGCTTCGTCGCGCGCGCGCAAGGCCCGTATTTCTGGGATGCCGACGGCAAGCAGTACATCGACTACATCGGCTCGTGGGGCCCGATGATCGTCGGCCACGTCCATCCGGAAGTGCTGTCGGCCGTGCAGAACGTGCTCGCCGACGGCTTCTCGTTCGGCGCGCCGACCGAAGCCGAGATCGAGATCGCCGAGGAAATCTGCAAGCTCGTGCCGTCGATCGAGCAGGTGCGGATGGTGTCGAGCGGCACCGAGGCCACGATGAGCGCGCTGCGTCTCGCGCGCGGCTTCACGGGCCGCAGCCGCATCGTGAAGTTCGAGGGCTGCTACCACGGCCACGCGGACAGCCTGCTGGTCAAGGCCGGCTCGGGCCTGCTGACGTTCGGCAACCCGACGTCGGCCGGCGTGCCCGCCGACATCGCGAAGCACACGACCGTTCTCGAATACAACAACGTCGCCGCGCTCGAGGAAGCATTCGGCGCGTTCGGCGACGAGATCGCCGCGGTGATCGTCGAGCCGGTCGCCGGCAACATGAACCTCGTGCGCGGCACGCCCGAATTCCTGAATGCGCTGCGCACGCTGTGCACGAAGCACGGCGCCGTGCTGATCTTCGACGAGGTGATGTGCGGGTTCCGCGTCGCGCTCGGCGGCGCGCAGGCGTACTACGGCATCGCGGCCGACCTCACCTGCCTCGGCAAGGTGATCGGCGGCGGGATGCCGGCCGCCGCGTTCGGCGGCCGCCGCGACATCATGGCCCACCTCGCGCCGCTCGGCGGCGTCTACCAGGCCGGCACGCTGTCGGGCAACCCGATCGCGGTCGCCGCGGGCCTGAAGACGCTGCAGCTGATCCAGGCGCCGGGCTTCTACGACGCGCTCACCGCGCAGACGAAGCGCCTCGCCGACGGCCTCGCGGCCGAAGCGCGCGCGGCCGGCGTGCCGTTCGCGGCCGACTCGATCGGTGCGATGTTCGGGCTGTACTTCGCCGAACGCGTGCCGACCAGCTTCGCGGAAGTCACGAAGAGCGACATCGAGCGCTTCAACCGCTTCTTCCACCTGATGCTCGACGAGGGCGTGTACTTCGCGCCGTCCGCGTACGAGGCGGGTTTCGTGTCGAGCACGCACGACGACGCGGTGATCGACGCGACGCTCGCGGCCGCGCGCCGCGCATTCGCGGCACTCGCCGCCTGACCCGGGGCCGCGCGCATGTTCTCGGATACCGATTTCGCCCACATGCAGCGCGCGCTCGCGCTCGCCGCGCGCGGCATGTACACGACCGCGCCGAATCCGCGCGTCGGCTGCGTGATCGTCAGGAACGGCGACGTGATCGGCGAAGGCTTCACGCAGCCGGCCGGCCAGGATCACGCGGAAGTGCAGGCGCTGAAGGACGCGCGTTCGCGTGGCCACGACGTCGCGGGTTCGACCGTGTACGTGACGCTCGAGCCGTGCAGTCATTTCGGCCGCACGCCGCCGTGTGCGAACGCGCTGATCGACGCGCGCGTCGCGAAGGTCGTCGCGGCGATGGAAGACCCGAATCCGCAGGTGTCGGGCCGCGGCCTCGGGATGCTGCGCGACGCGGGCATCGACGTGCGCTGCGGGCTGCTCGCGCACGAGGCCGGCGAGCTGAACATCGGCTTCGTGTCGCGGATGACGCGCGGCCGCCCGTGGGTACGGATGAAGACCGCCGCATCGCTCGACGGCCGCACCGCGCTGCCGTCCGGCGAAAGCCAGTGGATCACCGGCGAGGCCGCGCGCCTCGACGGGCACGCATGGCGCGCACGCGCGTGCGCGATCCTCACCGGCATCGGCACCGTGCGCGAAGACAATCCGCTGCTGACCGTGCGCGGCATCGACACGCCGCGTCAGCCGCAACGCATCCTCGTGGACAGCCGCCTCGACCTGCCGCTCGACGCGCGGCTGCTCGAAGGCGCGCCGCTGCTGATCTTCTGCGGCCGGCTCGACGCCGCCGGCGAAGTCCGCGCGAACGTGCTGAAGTCGCGCGGCGCGGAAATCGTGCCGCTCGCGAATGCGCTCGGCAAGGTCGACCTGCCCGCGATGCTGGCGGCGCTCGGCGCGCGCGGCGTCAACGAGCTGCACGTCGAGGCCGGCCACAAGCTGAACGGCTCGCTGCTGCGCGAGCGGTGCGTCGACGAATTGCTGGTGTATCTGGCGCCGAGCCTGCTGGGCGCCGACGCGGCCGGCATGTTCGATCTCGCCGCGCCGGCGAGCCTCGACGTGCGCACCCGACTGTCGTTCCACGGTATCGAGCGGATCGGCGACGACCTCCGGATCCTCGCGCGGCTCGCGCCGCCCGACGCGTCTCACTGAACGGAATCGTCACGATGTTTACCGGAATTGTCGCGGCCGTCGGCCGCATCGAATCGATCGCCCCGCTCGGCACGTCGGCCGACGCCGGCGTGCGCCTGACCGTGCAGGCTGGCGGGCTCGACCTGGCCGACGTCGCGCTCGGCAACAGCATCGCGATCCAGGGCGCGTGCATGACGGTGATCGACAAAACGGATACCGCCTTCGACGTCGACGTGTCGCGCGAAAGCCTGAACCGGACGGTCGGCCTCGCGCAGCCCGGCGAAGTGAATCTCGAGAAGGCGCTGCGCGCGCACGATCGCCTCGGCGGCCATATCGTGTCGGGCCATGTGGACGGCCTCGGTACCGTGTCGCGCGTCGCACCGGTCGGCGAGTCGCACGAACTGCGGATCGTCGCGCCGCGCGAACTCGGCCGCTATCTCGCGTACAAGGGCTCGATCACGGTCAACGGCGTGAGCCTGACCGTCAATACGATCGACGATCGCGCGGACGGCTGCGAATTCTCGATCAACCTGATTCCGCATACGGTCGAAGTCACGACGCTGCGTCACGTGAAGGCCGGCGACAAGGTCAATCTCGAAGTCGACATGATCGCGCGGTATGTGGAGCGGATGCTCACCTCGCCCCAGGACGGCCATAAATGGTTGAAATGACGCGATTTTTGTCGATTGGACTGTCTACCGTCGTCTCGTCAGAACCGCCCAAATCTGCCAGTAAGTGACGGATACCGTCGATTCGGCGGCAAGGATACCGTCACGCCTTCAGAAATCAGTCTCCTTCAGCCGCCGAATCGGTACCCTACCGCGCCAGCATCGGGATCCGCGGAGACTGGTAAAGATTGCGCTAGAGCGTCATTGCCGGGGTTCGCGAGCGCTTCCGAACCCGGGCGTCAACACTACACCCGCAGATATCCCGGCCTTTCAAAACCATGGACTACCGAGTTAGTTACGAATATAGCCTGAAGAGCGAGTCCGACGCATTCATCACGCAGGTACCATCGCAGTTAGTGCAGGAGGTGCGCGGCAATATCCCTCATACGTTGTTGCCCGAGCACATCACCGACCTCACCCGCCGTTGCATTAGGCTAAGTGTTATCGCAGTGTTCGGAATTTGCGGTAGCGGTGTGTCGCACACCATACGTACCGGCATAGCATCGCCGCGAAATACCGGCCAGTTCAAATGCACACAGACAGTCGGCTGGAAGAGCCCCACTGCTCCAGTTCACTACCAATCGTGAATGTCCAAACTACCGAATCCTCTGCACATATACAATACGATCCACGCCATCGGAACCCGTGGGGTACTCTATAAAACGGGGGGATCGAAGGGGGCGCGGACCGATTGGGTAATCCGAGTCGCTGCACGGCGTTTAAACAGCCTTTCCGATCGCTCGTCGCGCAGCAGCTTCGTCAGCGCGGCAGCGGTCGAGGTGTCCGGTATGAACTGGGGTAACGCAATGGACTGCGGCATACGCTTTCAATAATGACCAACGTATTCTTTGAAAAGCCCATTCTCAACTCTCCGTACGGCTATCCGTCGCGACACTGGGAGTTGGACAAGAATGGGCAACCCACGCAGCAAATTATTGCCAGCCGTCGTCGGGCTAAACTCATCACCCCGATCCCGCAGCCGAAGAAACGCATGGGCCTGCCGAAGCAGGATGTGCTTCTTTTCGACGAGGGCGAAGGCGTTTCGACCCAGGCACAGCAATACGATCACGAAGCCGTCGTCAATGCCGTGCGGCAAGAGGTGGACAAGTGGCGTGTTCTGCCAAACCCCGCAGATTGGCGCGTGACGCCTGAAACAGCGCGGCTTCTTCAGCATTGGCGCCATCACGAATTCAGTGGCGTGCGTCCTTTCTTCTGCCAGGTAGAAGCAGCGGAAACCGCCATCTGGCTTACCGAGGTGGCCCCTCAACTCGGTAAGACGGGCAAGACCTTTATCGATCACCTGGACCGTGCAAACCAAGATGCCAATCCTGGCCTCGCGCGTCTGGCGCTGAAACTGGCCACTGGAGCTGGCAAGACCACCGTGATGGCCATGCTGATTGCCTGGCAAACCATCAATGCAGTTCGTAGGCCGACCAGCCGCCGCTTTACCCGCGGCTTTCTTGTCGTCGCCCCCGGGCTGACCATCCGTGACCGCCTGCGAGTGTTACAACCCAACGATCCCGGCAGCTACTATGCCAGCCGTGAACTGGTGCCCAGCGACATGCTGGCTGACGTAGCGCGTGCCAAGATCGTCATCACGAATTACCACGCCTTTAAACGGCGCGAACGCGTGGAACTGTCTAAGGGCGGCCGAGCGTTGTTGCAAGGCCGCAGCGGCGAGGATCTCGATACGCTGGAAACCGAGGGCCAGATGCTCCAGCGGGTGATGCCTGAGTTGATGGGCTTGAAGGACGTGCTCGTCATTAACGACGAAGCTCACCATTGTTACCGCGAGAAGCCAGATGCCGCTGAAGATAGCGACCTGAAAGGCGATGACAAGAAGGAAGCTGAGGAAAACAACGCCGCTGCTCGGCTCTGGATCTCTGGCCTCGAAGCCGTGCAACGCAAACTGGGCGTTTCGCGAGTGTTCGACCTCTCGGCCACGCCCTTCTTCCTACGTGGCTCGGGCTACGCCGAAGGCTCGTTGTTCCCTTGGACCATGAGCGACTTCTCGCTCATGGATGCCATCGAATGTGGCATCGTCAAGCTGCCACGAGTGCCCGTCGCCGACAACATCCCCGGCGCCGAGATGCCAATGTTCCGCAACCTTTGGGAACACATCGGCACCAAAATGCCCAAAAAGGGGCGTGGCAAAGCCGAGGGCTTGAACCCGTTGGCACTCCCGGTGCCCTTACTAACGGCGCTGGAAGCCCTTTACGGGCACTACGAAAAAACCTTCACGCTCTGGCACGAAGCGAAGATCGCGGTACCACCTTGCTTCATTGTGGTGTGCAACAACACCGCGACTTCGAAGCTCGTGTACGACTACATTTCGGGCTTTAGGCGTGCCGACGGGGCACACGAGCCCGGTCACCTGCCACTGTTTCGCAATCAGGATGACTACGGCAATGTGCTTGGGCGACCGCGTACATTGTTGATCGACAGCGAGCAGTTGGAATCCGGCGAAGCGTTGAACGACAGTTTCCGTGACGTGGCGGTCGACGAAATTGGTCTATTCCGCCGCGAGATCGTCGAGCGCACTGGCGATGCCCAAGCGGGAGATAAACTCTCCGACCAGGAACTGCTGCGGGAGGTTATGAACACAGTTGGCAAGCCTGGTCGGCTTGGCGATTCCATTCGCTGCGTGGTTTCCGTCTCCATGCTCACCGAGGGCTGGGACACCAACACCGTTACCCACGTGTTGGGCGTACGCGCGTTCGGCACTCAGTTGTTGTGCGAACAGGTCATCGGCCGCGCATTGCGCCGCCAGTCCTATGAACTCAATAGCGAAGGCCTGTTCAACGTCGAATACGCCGACGTACTGGGCATTCCCTTCGACTTCAACGCCGAGCCCGTCGTCGCGCCGCCGCAAAAGCCGCGCGAGACTATTCAAGTCAAGGCGCTGCGCGAACGCGAGGCGTTGGAGATCCGTTTTCCTCGCGTGCAAGGCTACCGAGTGGAGTTGCCCGAGGCGCAGTTGCATGCGGAATTTACGGACGACTCGCGATTGGAACTCACGCCAGCGCTCGTGGGAGCGACCGAAACGCGCCAATCTGGCATCATTGGCGAACAGGTAGATTTGAACCTAGTTCACACGGGCGACGTCCGCCCCTCGCAAGTCGTATACGAGCTGACATCTCACCTATTGCTGACGCGCTTTCGCGACGCCGACGGCCAGCCCCAGTTGCACCTGTTCGGGCAGCTCAGACGCATTGTCCGCCAGTGGCTGGACGGCTACCTAGAGTGCAAGGGCGGCACCAACCGCGCACAGCTGAAGTACAAGACCCTCGCCGACGATGCCTGCGAACGCATCGATGCCGGCATTACCCGAGCCTTCCTCGGCCAGCGACCCATCCAGGCCGTGCTTGACCCATACAACCCTGTGGGCAGTACGCGTCAAATCAACTTCAACACGTCGAGAACCGAGCGCTGGGACACCAGCGGCGCGGCCATTGAGGGCCAGTCGCGCGGGCCTCGTTGCCACCTCAACTGGGTCATCCTCGACAGCGATTGGGAGGCCGAATTCTGCCGCGTGGCGGAGGCCCACCCGCGCGTGCGTGCCTACGTGAAGAACCACAACCTAGGGCTGGAGGTACCGTACCGCAAGGACGGCCAACCCCGTAGCTATCGCCCTGACTTTATCGTGCGCGTGGACGACGGCCATGGCGATGAAGACCTGCTGAACCTTGTGGTCGAGATTAAGGGCTACCGCGGCGAAGACGCCAAGATCAAGAAGGAAACGATGCTCACCCGCTGGGTGCCGGGTGTGAATCGGCTGGGTACACACGGACGTTGGGAATTTGCCGAACTCGTGGACGTCTGGCAGATGCAGGACGACTTTCGCGAACGTGTTGAAGAATCATTTGCTCGGATGATCGAATTGTCATCCGGGCGTGAATTCACAGCGTGGACGCAAGCAGCTGATCGCGCGGAAGCACTCCTTGCGTTGCCTGCACAGGCGAACCCTTGGATTCTGGCCGTGGCACAAAAACTCTGGAGCCTAGCTGCACAAAGAGACGGCGCCATCGATTTAGTGGATGTCAGCCACACCGCACATGCATTAAACCGAGATGACCTAGAAGTCTTCTCGGTGCTTTCCATGCTCACCGGTAGTCGATTCGGCCAGTTCGGCATGCGGCTTCAACGGATCGCGGACGGAGCACCAGTAAGTATGGAGCAATTCGTCGAGCGCCTGCGCACGTCGCGGCAAGCGGGCACCACGAGCGATAGTGACTGGCGCGCCTGGGCGTCGACCATTAGCGTGTCGTGGCGCCCTAACGGCAAAAGGGGAGAGCAAAGATGACAGCGCCTCAGAGCAGAGCGCTTGAGCTGGGCGAACTGATACTGCGTAAAGCGCCGGAATACTTCGATTTGTTTAGTCGGGATGACGCCGTCTTTGAACAAGCCTTCGACGTCCATTTGGAGCGCGCGTTACGTGGCTTGGAGGCCAACTGCAAGAATTTCGCACGGTTAGACGAAAACGGCTTGACGGGAGCATTGATCTTCGCTCTGGGAGTCCCCGGTATCGACGTCAAGCCTGAACGCTACGTCAACGGCCACGTGGACATCACGATTGAGATTCATGACGGTCACCTCACGCGTACAAAGCTCGGAGAAGCCAAAGTCTACAACGGCCCACAATGGCACTTCCAAGGGGTGAAGCAGCTCCTTGGCTACAGCACCGGCCGGGAATGCCGGGGGTTGATGATTACATATGTCAAGAAACCCGATATCGAAGGTTTGATAAAAAAGATGCGCAAGAAAATGGACAAAGAGCTGCCTGAACAGCAGCAGGGTGCGACTGTGGATCATTCGTCCAAGTGGTGCTTTCTTTCAAGGCACCTGCATTCCAGCGGCGCTGTGGTAGAAATCGGCCATGTCGGCTGCAACATGCACGTCGCCCGCTAACAAGCCATTGCCACCGCAAGAGAGTCTGAAATGGCTACCCAAAGAAACAAAGCCCCCATCGTCGTCGACACGATCAAACACGACAGCGCGACGCGCAAAAATATCCCCACGGCCGAATACCAATCGGTCATGGCCAAGGATGAACAACGCCCTAAGCCCGTGGTGTACGAACGTACGGGCGGCCTCGGCTTGGAGGAAGAAAAGGCCTGCCGCACCCGTGATCTTGACCCACAACTCGTATGGCGCGGCAAAGACGAGCAGGACTGGTCTAACCTAATCGTGCAGGCCCCACCTCTGTACATCCAGGAGAAGGTGCACCCCAAGGCACTGATTGACGACCTGCAACGCGAAGCTGAGCGACAACGGGATATCAAGGAACGTGGCAAAAGCGGGTCCACCGAACAGGTAGATCTATTCGCCGACTTCAACGGTCTGCCCAGCGAGGATGCGCGCACCGAGTTCTACAAGCATGACGCCCATTGGGCCAACCGCATGATCTTGGGCGATAGCCTGTCGGTAATGGCTTCGCTAGCAGAGCGCGAGAGCCTTCGCGGCAATGTACAGTGCATCTACTTCGACCCGCCCTACGGCATCAAATTCAACAGTAACTTTCAATGGTCAACCACCAGTCGGGATGTGAAGGACGGCAATTCCCAGCACATCACGCGCGAGCCGGAGCAGGTGAAAGCCTTCCGTGATACTTGGCGCGACGGCATCCACTCCTACCTGACCTATTTGCGCGACCGGCTGACGGCGGCGCGTGATTTGCTGACTGAATCGGGATCGATCTTCGTGCAGATCGGGGACGAGAACGTGCACAGAGTGCGTGCTGTGATGGATGAGGTTTTTGGAGACGAAAACTGCATCACTGAAATCCTTGTGAAGAAGAAGGGAAGTCAAAAGGGAGGAACGTTAGACCCTGTAAATGACTTTATTCTCTGGTATGGGAAGCAAAAGAAGACGTCCGGTCAGGTGAAAATTCGGCCAGTCTATGAAATACGCCGTCATTCTGAGCTTCTTGATGATTTTCCATTCGTTGAACTAAGTGATGGACGTCGACTGCGTTTGACAGAACTTGAAAACGAGGACGGGTGCAACTATAGCGAAGACATATCCATCCTAGATCGACGTTATCCTGGATGTAAGCTTTTTGCGGCCAACCCACTAAAAAGCGGTGGTAATCGGCGCCAACAATCACATGACTTCAAGTTCCGTGGTCGAGTATTCCCCATCAAACCAGGACAGTGCTGGAAGCACACCGTGATTGAGGACGACGGGAGTACTCCAGGCATGGAGCGACTTGCGCGAGCAGACCGACTCCATCCTCAAAATAAGGACGTGCGCTTCGTGCGTTATTCGCCCCAACCATCGATACGGGAAATCTCCAACTGGTGGGATGGCTTTGGGGGCGCTTCCAATCAAGTCTACGTCGTTCAGACCAATGAACGCGTTGTGCAGCGATGCCTGCTCCTTGCTACTGATCCTGGCGACCTCGTCTTAGACATTACCTGTGGATCGGGAACAACTGCCTACGTTGCCGAGCAGTGGGGGCGGCGCTGGATCACCATCGACACTTCGCGTGTCGCTCTGGCGCTTGCCCGCGCGCGCATCATGGGCGCTCGATATCCATACTACCTGCTGGCCGACAGCCGCGAGGGCCAATTAAAGGAAGCCGAGATAACCGGAAAGGCCCCCTCTAGCATGCCAGTGCATAACGACGTTCGCCTCGGCTTTGTCTACGAGCGGGCGACGAACACGACTTCGGGGTCGATCGCGAATAACGCCGAAATCGATGTGATCTGGGAGAGCTACGAGCAGTTGCTTAAGCCGTTGCGTACAGCGCTGAACAAGGCGCTCGGTGAAAGCTGGCAAGAGTGGGAGGTTCCGCGCGAGGTCGGCGACCAATGGCCGGAAGAGGCCAAATCCCTGCACGCTAAGTGGTGGCAACAGCGCCTTGCGCGCCAGAACGAAATTGACGTCTCAATCGCCGCCAAGGCCGAGTCCGAGTACCTCTATGACAGGCCTTATCCGGACAATAAAAGGGTGCGCGTGGCGGGCCCCTTCACGGTGGAAAGCCTTTCACCCCACCGCGTGCTGGCTGTGGGCGCGGATGACGAACTGATCGACCCTGCCAGCCTTCAAGTAGCCGAACGGAAGGCCGAGTACAACGCCGAGCGTAACTTCGTCCAGATCATCTTGGAGAATCTCAAAACGGCTGGCGTGCAGCAGGCGCACAAGCAGGACAAGATCAGCTTCACCTCACTCACACCCTGGCCGGGCGAACTGGTCTGCGCCGAGGGGTGCTATGCGGAAGGCGACGCCGAAAAACGCGCCGCTATCTTCATCGGTCCGGAGTTCGGCACTGTGTCCCGCCCCGACCTGGTGGCGGCCGCACGCGAAGCGGGCGATGCTGGCTTCGACGTGCTGATCGCCTGCGCCTTCAATTACGACGCGCACTCCAGCGAGTTCGCTAAGCTTGGCCGTATCCCAGTTCTCAAGGCGCGCATGAACGCCGACCTGCACATGGCCGACGACCTTAAGAACACTGGCAAGGGTAACCTTTTCGTGATCTTCGGCGAACCCGATATCACCATTCTCGACGCCGGGCCAGACGGCGCCGAAGGCCAGATGCGCGTGAAAGTGAATGGCGTAGATGTGTTCCACCCCAACACAGGCGAGGTGCGCAGTGATGGTGCCGAAGGTATTGCGTGCTGGTTCATCGACACTGACTACAACGAAGAAAGCTTCTTCGTCCGCCACGCCTACTTCCTGGGCGCGAACGATCCTTACAAGTCTTTAAAGTCAACTCTCAAGGCCGAGATCGATGCAGACGCTTGGGCTACGCTCAACAGCGACATCTCGCGTCCGTTCGAAAAGCCGAAGTCGGGGCGTATTGCGGTGAAGGTCATCAATCACCTGGGCGATGAGGTGATGAAGATATTCCGGATCGAAGCATAAGAAAGCCGAGGACCAGTTCATGTCCACCACTCCGAATTCGCTGCCCGTTGCGCAATTGCTCATAGGGCAAAGCGAGCAATATGTCATTTTGGCATACCGGCGTCGCTACTCTGGCAAGACCAGGAGTTGGGCGAACTGCGGGACGCTGATCGCTTTCGCGAAGGTCGCTGTGAACATCTGGTCCATCGCCTGATCAACTGGAGCCCCCTTATGGACTTTCGCATCGCCGACACTTTCACCGACAGCCTCGCCCGTCTGACCGGCGAGGAGCAAAAACTCGTCAAGACGACGGCTTTCGATCTGCAAATGAACCCGGTGAATCCGGGCATGCAGTTACACAAGATTGAACAGTCCAAGGACAAGCACTTCTGGTCGGCGCGGATAAATCGCGATCTGCGGTTAATCGTGCATCGCACGGCGTCGAGCTTTCTGCTCTGCTACGTGGCGCACCACGACCAAGCTTATCGCTGGGCCGAACGCCGCAAGCTGGAGACGCATCCGACAACCGGTGCTGCGCAGTGGGTGGAGATCCGTGAACGGGTAGAGGACATTGCCGTCCCTTCAACGATGGTGACACCGTTGGCGGCAGCAGTTTCCACGACAGCATCTGTGCCCGTCAAGCCGGCCTTGTTCGCGCACTGTTCTGACGGCGATTTGTTGGCATATGGCGTGCCGGCCGAATGGTTAGCCGATGTACGCGCTGCCGACGAAGATGCGTTGCTTGCCCTAGCAGGTCACCTGCCCGCCGAAGCGGTTGAGGCCTTGCTTGAAGTGGCAACGGGTGGTCAGCCCACTTTCGCGATAGCCGCCCCCGCAGGTGCCGACCCCTTCGCGCACCCCGATGCGCAGCGGCGATTCCGCGTGATGCACGATATGGAAGAACTGGAGCGCGCCCTCGATTTTCCTTGGGACAAGTGGACGATCTTCTTGCATCCTGCCCAGCGGCAGTTGGTCGAGCGGGACTACGTCGGACCCGCGCGCATCGCCGGTTCCGCAGGCACGGGCAAGACCATCGTCGCCTTACATCGCGCTGTATTCCTCGCACGCAGCCAGCCGGAGAGCCGCGTCCTTCTGACCACGTTCTCCGACACACTGGCGTACGCGCTTCACGACAAGCTTCGGCGCTTGATCAGCAATCAGCCGCGACTGGCAGAACGGTTGGAAGTGCTGTCGCTGAACGCAGTCGGCCTGCGGCTGTACCAAGCGCAGTGCGGCCAGGTGCGCATCGCCTCACGTGACGAATTGCGTGCACTGATGCAGGCTTCATCGGCCCAATGCGTACCAAGTTCGGGGAGCCAAAAATTCGGCCTCTCTTTCCTGCTCAACGAGTGGGAAGAAATGGTCGATGCTTGGCAGATCAACCATTGGGAGGCATACCGGGACATCAAGCGACTAGGCCGCAAAATACGGCTATCTGATGCGCAACGCGCGGCGTTGTGGCCAGTATTCGAGGCTCTGCACGCCAAGCTTGAGAGCCAAGGGCTCGCAACTTGGGCACGTCTGTTCACACAGCTAGCACTGGTCCAATCCCAGCGCACGATTGTTGGCCGCCCCGCAATCTTTGATCACGTGGTGGTCGACGAGGCGCAAGACCTCAGCGTGTCGCAACTGCGTTTTCTCGCGGCACTGGCGGGTTCCACGCCCAACGGCTTGTTCTTTGCGGGAGACCAGGGACAACGCATCTTCCAGCCACCTTTCTCCTGGAAATCGCTCGGAGTCGACGTGCGCGGACGCTCTCGCACGCTGCACATTAACTATCGTACTTCGCACCAGATTCGTGTCCAAGCTGATCGCCTGCTGGAGCCAGAACTATCGGACGTGGACGGCAACATCGAGGATCGTCGAGGTACAGTGTCGGTGTTCAATGGGCCGGAGCCAGTAATCAGCGCCTTCGGCGATGAAGAGCAGGAGATCTGCGCCGTAGCGGACTGGCTGCGAGCACGGCTTGCAGAAGGCATGCCCGCACGCGATATCGCCCTTTTCGTTCGATCTGATGCGCACATCGAGCGTGCGCAAGCCGCTGCTATTTGTGCAGCAGTCGCGCATACGGTACTGGACGGCAGGCTAGCCGCGGTCACTGCGATGCCGGGAGTAGCACCGGACGCACTAAACATCTGCACGATGCACTTGGCTAAGGGACTGGAATTCCGGGCTGTTGCCGTAATGGCCTGCGACGACGAAGTTCTGCCGCTGCAGGAGCGTATCGAATCCGCGGCCGACAAAGCTGATCTGGAAGACGTCTACAACACCGAGCGGCACCTGCTCTACGTCGCATGCACGCGGGCCCGTGACCTATTGCTGGTCACCGGCGTCGCTCCCGTGTCAGAGTTTTTGCAAGACATGCAGGACATCGGGTGAAGGCCAGCCAGCTCGCAACTAGAGCTACAGAATCGCGCTCACTAGCTCAACTTCGCAGGCTTGATGTAACGACGAGCGCTTCGCCCCTGCCCTACTGTCCGGCGACAGGCTGGCCCACCAACCAGTTGTTGATATCTTTCAGCGTGTCGCTTTCGATGCCGAGGAAGCCGTGCGGCGAGTGGCCGCCACAGTCAGACTGCCTGTCGCCACCGCCTTCGTTTGACTCCTCGCTGATGAATGCCACGTCATTGCGCAAGGCCAGACGCTTGCCCCCAGCATAATGCGCCACGGGGCAGACGTCGTTCTTGTTTGAGACGATCAGTACCTTGTTGTGGTATTGCTCCGGTACGTCGAGGTCGGAGATACTGGGATGCTTGATGGCGACCGACTCGGGCGAGATCAGCACGTACCCGTCAGCCAGCTCCGGTGCATGCTCCAGTACGTTGCCAACCGTGACGGCCGCGCGGCTCGTGCTGACCAAAACGATTTTCGAGTTGGGAAAGCTCTGACGCACCTGCGCGATGATCGCCCGCTGATCGACCAGCGTATCCTTGCTGCGCCGCCAGTAGTCGTTCATGCCGTCCCCTTGCATGTCGGATGGTGCATCAGTCAGAATCGCCGCGTAACCGTGCCGGACCCAGAAGTGGGCGGTACGCACGATAAAATTTCCATGCTGGTTCGTCGCGCCGGTTTGTTCGAGCCGAGTGGTTCCGTCGCTACCGCTGTACAGGATGACGACCATCGGCGGATTCGGCGACGGCGATTCGATGAAGAGACTTTGCGCCACACGCTCACGGAAAGGTCACGAGGTCGCCATGATCGAGCGGGGCCGCGTGCCCATAAGCCGCAATGAGAAAGGCTGCCACTGCGCAGCAAAGGCGTTTCATGCGTTTGCACCAGCCGACCGTGTTATCGGCCGCCCCCATGCCGGCCGTATGGGGAGTCTCCATATGCGGCAGTTGTCTGGTGATGCGGTACCTGCGCTGGGAAGAAACTCGCCTGTGCCGTCGGGCCTGACGGCACAGGCGGGACGCCCCGCGCTTCGGCCGAATCAGCCGCCATCACGGTGGCAAGGTTGCGAAGCGCGGCAGCGTACAATCTCTGGGCGCTGATAGCGTCCATGAATGAGGGCTACTGGGCGCCTCAGCAAGGTCATATGCATTAGCCATCACAGTGGCGAGGATACCCGATTCAATCGCTGCCCATCGGTGCCACCGCTCCTTCGCGCTAAGATTGCTCGGCCGCCCCGTCGGCCGTCCGAAGCGACACTATCCGGATCGCGTTCCTTCGATGGCCGTCCGGCCTGTCGATACCTGGCCGAACGGCCAACGACGCGCACGGGTCATGCCATCGCGCTAAGATGCGTCGACAGCGGTTTCCACGCCGCCACGCACGACGCGCCGCAAAGCGGCCGCCCCTCTTCCCATTGGAGTCGTCCCATGTCCATCTCGATGTACCAGGCTTCGCTGCCCGTCCTGATCCGCGGTCTCACCAACCTGCAGCACATCCTCGGCAAGGCGCAGGCGCATGCGGCCGAAAAGCAGATCGATCCGTCGGTGTTCATCGGCGCGCGCCTCTATCCGGACATGCTGCCGCTCGTCCGCCAGGTCTACATCGCGACCGACACGGCCAAGGGCTGCGCCGCGCGGCTCGCCGGCGTCGACATCCCGAGCTACCCGGACGTCGAGCAGAGCTTCGACGAACTGCATGCGCGCATCCAGAAAACGATCGACTACCTGAAAAGCTTCGACGCCGCGCAGATCGACGGCAGCGAGGCGCGCCAGATCGTGCTGAAGATGCGCGTCGGCCCGATCGAGTTCACCGGCCAGTCGTACCTGCTGAATTTCGTGCTGCCCAACTTCTTCTTCCATGTGACGACCGCGTACGACATCCTGCGCCACAGCGGTATCGAACTCGGCAAGCTGGACTACCTCGGTGGGCGCAACGAGCACGCGTGACGCGCGGCCGGGCAACGCGCGGCCCGCCATGGTCCGCACCCGCGCGCGGGCCGGCCGCGGCGCTTTCCGGAGCACTCGCAGGCCCCGCGCGGCCTGCGCCAGCCGAAACGCCGCCCGGCTGGCGTAAAATACGCACTTTCCTCTTTCTCGCCCCTTTATGACGCTCGCCTCCACGCTCGACATCATCGCCGAGCTGAAAGCCGGCCGGATGGTGATCCTGGTCGACGAAGAAGACCGCGAAAACGAGGGCGACCTCGTGATCGCCGCCGAATTCGTCACGCCGGAAGCGATCAACTTCATGGCCAAGTACGGCCGCGGCCTGATTTGTCTGACGTTGACGCAGGAGCGCTGCAAGCAGCTGCACTTGCCGCTGATGACCTACCGCAACGGCACGCAGTACGGCACCGCGTTCACGGTCAGCATCGAAGCGGCCGAAGGCGTGACGACCGGCATCTCGGCCGCCGACCGTGCGCACACGATCGCCACGGCGGTCGCGCACGACGTGCGCCCCGAGCACATCGTGCAGCCGGGCCACGTGTTCCCGATCATGGCGCAACCGGGCGGCGTGCTCGTGCGCGCGGGCCACACCGAAGCCGGCTGCGACTTCACCGCGCTCGCGGGGCTGACGCCGGCCGCGGTGATCTGCGAGGTGATCAAGGACGACGGCACGATGGCGCGCCTGCCCGACCTGCTCGAGTTCGCGAAGGAACACGACCTGAAGATCGGCACGATCGCCGACCTGATCCAGTACCGCAGCCGCACCGAATCGATCATCGAGCGGATCGCCGAGCGCACGATGCAGACCGCGCACGGCACGTTCCGCGCGGTGCTGTACCGCGACCAGCCGAGCGGCTCGCCGCACATCGCCCTGGTGCGCGGCACGCCGTCGCCCGACGTCGATACGCCGGTGCGCGTGCACGAGCCGCTGTCGGTGCTCGACCTGCTCGAGACGGGCATCTCGACCCACTCGTGGACGCTCGACGCGGCGATGCGCGAGATCGCGGAACGCGACCTCGGCGTGATCGTGCTGCTCAACTGTGGCGATACGAAGGAACACCTGATCGACGTCTTCAAGGCGTTCGACGAGGAAGAAAAGGCCGCTGCGCTCAAGCGCCGGCCGGTTGATTTCAAGACGTTCGGCATCGGCGCGCAGATCCTGCGCGATGTCGGCGTCGGCAAGATGCAGGTGCTGTCGAATCCGCGCAAGCTGGGCAGCATGTCCGGCTACGGCCTCGAAGTCACGGGCTTCATTCCGATGCCCGGCGCCGAAGCCAAGTCCTGTCCGGCGTCCCACGCGTAACCCGCCACGGCGCTTTCGCCCTATAACCGTTCATCCACACCACGGACCAGATCATGGAAATCGGACAATACCAACCGAATCTCGAAGGCGACGGCCTGCGTATCGGCATCGTGCAATCGCGCTTCAACGAACCCGTGTGCAACGGCCTCGCCGACGCGTGCGTCGAAGAACTGGAACGCCTCGGCGTCACCGGTGAAGACGTGCTGCTCGTGTCGGTGCCCGGCGCGCTGGAAATCCCGCTAGCGCTGCAGAAGCTCGCCGAAAGCGGCCAGTTCGACGCACTGATCGCGCTCGGCGCGGTGATTCGCGGCGAGACCTACCATTTCGAACTCGTGTCGAACGAGAGCGGCGCGGGCATCACCCGCATCGGCCTCGACTTCAACCTGCCGATCGCGAATGCGGTCCTGACGACCGAAAACGACGAGCAGGCCGTCGCGCGCATGACCGAAAAGGGTCGTGACGCCGCACGCGTCGCCGTCGAGATGGCCAACCTGACGATGGCGCTCGACCAGCTCGGCGACGACGACGAGGACGAAGAGGAAGACGAAGACGACGAAGAGGAGCGCGCATGAAGAAGAGCGCCCGCCGACAATCGCGCGAGCTGGCGACGCAGGGCCTGTACCAGTGGCTGCTGTCGAACGCGCCCTCCGGCGAGATCGACGCGCAACTGCGCGGCGCGCTCGGTTACGACAAGGCTGACAAGGAACTGCTCGAAGCGATCCTGCACGGCGTGATCCGCGAGCATGCGACGCTCGCCGAAGCGCTGGCGCCGTCGCTGGACCGTCCGATCGATCAGCTGTCGCCGGTCGAACGCGCGGTGCTGTTGATCGCGACGTTCGAGCTCACGCACCACGTCGAAACGCCGTACCGCGTGATCATCAACGAAGCCGTCGAACTCGCGAAGACGTTCGGCGGCTCCGACGGCTACAAGTACGTGAACGGCGTGCTCGACAAGCTGGCCGCGAAGCTGCGCCCCGCCGAAACGCAGGCGCGTCGCAACGGCTGATACCGTTGGTTTGTCCACGGGCGCGCAAGCGCCCGTTTTTCATTCTTTTCCCCCTCCGCCCTGCCCGCCGATGAATACCACCGCCGATTCGCTCGTCACGCTCGCCGCACGCGTCGACGCGATCCAGCCCTTCCACGTGATGGAACTGATGAAGGAGGCACAGCGGCTCGAGTCCTTGGGGCGCGATGTTATCCACATGGGCATCGGCGAGCCGGATTTCACCGCGCCGGAGCCGGTTGTCGAGGCCGCCGCGGCGGCGCTGCGCCGCGGCGTCACGCAGTACACGAGCGCACTCGGCATCGCGCCGCTGCGCGAGGCGATCGCCGCGCACTATGCGCGCGCGTACGGCCTCACGATCGCCCCGGAGCGGATCGTCGTGACGGCCGGCGCATCGGCCGCGCTGCTGCTCGCGTGCCTTGCGCTGGTCGGCCGCGACGACGAAGTGCTGATGCCCGACCCGTCGTATCCGTGCAACCGGCACTTCGTCGCGGCGGCCGAAGGTCGGCCGGTGCTCGTGCCGAGCGGCCCGGACGCGCGCTTTCAGCTGACCGAAAACGACGTCCGCACGCACTGGAACGCGCGCACGCGCGGCGTGCTGCTCGCGTCGCCGTCGAACCCGACCGGCACATCGCTCGAACCGGACGAACTGAAGCGGATCATTGAAGCGGTGCGCGCACGCGGCGGCTTCACGATCGTCGACGAGATCTACCAGGGGCTCAGCTACGACGCCGCGCCCGTGTCGGCGCTGTCGTTCGGCGACGACGTCATCACCGTGAACAGCTTCTCGAAGTACTTCAGCATGACGGGCTGGCGGCTCGGCTGGCTCGTCGTGCCGCCCGCGCTCGTCGGCACGTTCGAGAAGCTCTCGCAGAACCTGTTCATCTGCCCGTCCGCCCTCGCGCAACATGCGGCGCTCGCCTGCTTCGAACCCGCGACGCTCGACATCTACGAAACACGCCGGCTCGAATTCAAGCGCCGCCGCGATTTCATCGCACCGGCGCTCGAACGGCTCGGCTTCACGGTGCCGGTGATGCCGGACGGCGCGTTCTACGTGTATGCGCATTGCGGCGGCGTCGCCCACCCGGCGGCCGGCGACAGCGCCGCGCTCACGCAGGCAATGCTGCACGACGCAGGCGTGGTGCTGGTGCCGGGCATGGACTTCGGTGTCCATGCGCCGCGCGACTATATCCGCCTGTCGTATGCGACGGCCTACTCGCGACTCGAAGAGGCTGTCGACCGGCTCGCGACGCTATTCGGCCGGCACTGACGCCGCACCCGGAGCACACCACCGCTTCACGCATCGCAAAAAGCAAAAGGCACCCGATTCGGGTGCCTTTTTCATGTTGTGCCGGCCGGGGCCGCCGGAACGCGACCGTTAAGCGTTACGCGCCGAGCTCCGAATGATCGCCGTGCGACTGCTTCGCGGTATCGACGCCCGCGTCGTCCTGCGAGGCGGCTTCCTTCGGCGCCGCCTTGACCGACGTCGTGCCGTCGAGCGTCGCATGCACGCGCTTCGCGCCGCCTGCCGCGGCCGTCACGGCAGCGGCGGTGACGATCGGCTTCGCGGGTTGCGTCGGTGCCTGCGGCGCATTGATCGGCACGCTGCGGCCACGCGCGACGTCGCGCAGGCGGCCGCGTTCGGCCATCACCTTCGAGCCGTAGCCGTTGTCGTCGGGGTTCGTCGAGCCGTTGTACAGGCGCAGGCCGTTCGCGAGCGAACCGCCGCGCGCGATACAGTCCTTCAGCACCAGTGCGCCGACCTGCAGGTTCGCGAGCGGCTGCAGCGCGGTGTCCGTGCCGCCGAAATACTCGAACTTGTCGGAATGAACCTTCGACATGACCTGCATCAGCCCCTTCGCGCCGACGCCGCTTTCGGCGTACGGGTTGAAGCCCGATTCGATCGCCATCACCGACAGCAGCAGCAGCGGATCGAGGCCGACGTCACGACCGGTCTGGAACGCCGCCTTGACGAGCTGGCCGAGCGGCTCCTGGGCGACGCGGTAACGGCGCGACAGATAGGTGGCGACGAGCGCCTGTTCGCGGTTCGACGCAAGCGCGCGATCGTCGCGGGCATCGGCCGCCACACGCTGAATCGGAATCAGTTTCGCAAGCGCGACGGGCGACGGGCCGTTACGGGCCGGATCGGACGCATCGCTCTGGGCGCCCTGAGCGGCGGTTTCCGGTGCGACATCGAGGCCGACCGCAAGCGCATCCGTTTCGGGACTCTCTTCCTGCTGCGGCTGCGCGCCGGCAGGCGCGAAGTTCGGCAGCGGATGGCCGGACAGCAGACGGGCCGGACCGGCCTGCACGGCCGCGGATACGACCGGCATCAGCTTCGCGGCGAGCGTGCCGCGGACGGTTGGCAGCAGCCACAGTGCAAGCGCAACCGCGACAGCGAAACAGCCGACAACGCTGAATAGATGGTGACTGACACGCGTCCCGCGACGCAGCAAGTTGCGCACGATTTGCGCATGCTGCTCAGTGGGACGCCACGATAACCAAGCGTTCATTCAGATCATCTCCCATGAACATGACTCGTGCGGCTCGCTCAGCTCGATGGCGAGACAGAAAACGCGCCGCGGAATCACGACGCCGCACGCCTTGGTTGGGACGCGCAAGCATCGGGGGAAACGGTATAAGTACCGTTCGAGGCCACGGTGTAAGAAGGCCGGCGCCTTCGCACACTGGGCGAGGCAGGCATACGCGGTGGCACCCACGCAAAAAACCAGCGTCTGGTAGCGCTGGCTGGGACTACGACAAAAGCCGTCGAAGACGCCGTGCAGGATTCGGCGGACGGTGACGCGCTGCGTCAAAGATCGGTGATTGGCGGCTCGAAGCCTTTTACCCTGCAACCAATGTGAGCGGATTCTAGCAGGGTTTTATAGATCGTCAACACTATAAAATCTCAAAATCATAACAAAAAGTAATTTAAAACCGCTCTTCAGAACGCAATCCCCGTGCCGTAGGGGGTTTGCGCGCGGTCGACTTTTTTCCGCGCCGGGCGGCCCGACGGCCGGCCGGGTAAAATCGTCGGTCGATTCGGGGTCGCAGCCGGCCGTTGCACCCGCCCATCGCTGCCCGTCCCTGCGGGTGGCCCGGACCTTTTTCATGAAATACAAAGACTTACGCGATTTCATTCAGCGCCTCGAGGCGCTCGGCGAACTGCGGCGCGTCACGCAGCCGGTGTCGCCCGTGCTCGAAATGACCGAGCTGTGCGACCGCGTGCTGCGCGCCGGCGGCCCGGCGCTGCTGTTCAACGCGCCGCCCGGCCATGCGTTCCCGGTGCTCGGCAACCTGTTCGGCACGCCGCGTCGCGTCGCGCTTGGGATGGGCGTCGATGCGGGCGACGATGCCGCGCTCGGTTCGCTGCGCGATCTCGGGCGCCTGCTGTCCGCGCTGAAGGAACCCGATCCGCCGAAGAGCCTGAAGGACGCCGGCAAGCTGCTGTCGCTCGCGAAGGCGGTGTGGGACATGGCGCCGAAGTCGGTGTCGTCGCCGCCGTGCCAGGAAATCGTCTGGGAAGGCGCCGACGTCGACCTGAACAAGCTGCCCATTCAGACCTGCTGGCCCGGCGATGCGGGGCCGCTGGTCACGTGGGGCCTGACGGTCACGCGCGGGCCGAACAAGTCGCGCCAGAACCTCGGCATCTACCGTCAGCAGTTGATCGGCCGCAACAAGCTGATCATGCGCTGGCTCGCACATCGCGGCGGCGCGCTCGACTTTCGCGAGTTCGCGCTGCAGAACCCGGGCAAGCCGTATCCGGTCGCGGTCGTGCTCGGCGCCGATCCGGCCACGACGCTCGGCGCGGTGACGCCCGTGCCGGATTCGCTGTCCGAGTATCAGTTTGCCGGCCTGCTGCGCGGCAGCCGCACGGAACTCGCGAAGTGCCTGACGCCCGGCGTCGACACGCTGCAGGTGCCCGCGCGCGCGGAAATCGTG
Organism: Burkholderia sp. BE12; assembly: GCF_002959955.1. Lineage (NCBI taxonomy): Bacteria > Pseudomonadati > Pseudomonadota > Betaproteobacteria > Burkholderiales > Burkholderiaceae > Burkholderia > Burkholderia sp. BE12. The sequence continues at coordinate 50,624 of NZ_PREY01000007.1, forward strand.
CTCGAAGGCTTCATTCATCCGCAGGAAGGCGCCCCTGCCCCCGCGCCGGCCGGCGCGCCGCCGCGACCGGCCGGCAATGCGGCGGCCGCGTACGAACACGCGCTCGAAGGGCCGTACGGCGACCATACCGGCTATTACAACGAGCAGGAGTGGTTTCCGGTGTTCACCGTCGAGCGCATCACGATGCGCCGCGACGCGATCTACCATTCGACCTATACGGGCAAGCCGCCCGACGAGCCTGCGGTGCTCGGCGTCGCGCTCAACGAGGTGTTCGTGCCGCTGCTGCAGAAGCAGTTCACGGAAATCACCGACTTCTATCTGCCGCCCGAAGGCTGCAGCTACCGGATGGCCATCGTCCAGATGAAGAAGAGCTACGCGGGCCACGCCAAGCGCGTGATGTTCGGCGTGTGGAGCTTCCTGCGGCAGTTCATGTATACGAAGTTCATCGTGGTCGTCGACGAGGACGTGAACATCCGCGACTGGAAGGAAGTGATCTGGGCAATCACGACGCGCGTCGACCCCGTGCGCGACACGGTGATGGTCGACAGCACGCCGATCGACTATCTCGACTTTGCGTCGCCGGTGGCCGGACTCGGCTCGAAGATGGGGCTCGACGCGACCAACAAGTGGCCGGGCGAAACGAATCGCGAATGGGGCCGCCCGATCGAGATGGACGCGGCCGTGAAGGCGCGCGTCGACCGGCTCTGGCAGGAGATCGGCCTCTGACGCCACGCGGCCGGCGCCCGCCGGCCCACGCATCGCAATCGCCGCAAGTACCCAGAAGATGAGTTTTCCGCCCGCCTCCATGCTGTCCGACGGATTCTTTCTGTCGCTTTCGTTGTGTCTCGACATCGGCCTCGTGAACGTCGCGATGCTGTCGCTGACGCTGTCGCACGGCTTCCGGCCGGGCTTCTGGCTCGGCGTCGGCTCGTGCGTCGGCGATCTCGTCTACGCGGCGCTCGCGCTCGCGGGGATGGCCGTGCTGCTGCAGTTCGAAGCCGTGCGCTGGATCGTGTGGATCGGCGGCGGCGCGGTGCTGCTGTTCCTCACGTGGAAGATGGCGCGCGAAGCGCTGGCGCCCGTCAAGGCGGCCGACGACGACGCGGACGATGCACCGCCGCCGCGGGCGAGCGCGCGGCGCAGTTTCGTGCGCGGGATGCTGCTCGCGATGTCGTCGCCGAGTGCGATCCTGTGGTTCGCGGCGGTCGGCGGCGCGCTGATCGCGAAAGCCGGTGCGACCACCCCGGCCACCGCGTCGGTGTTCCTGTCGGGCTTTTTCCTCGGCGGTCTCGCGTGGACGCTCTTCATGTGCACGCTCGCGAGCCAGGGCCGCAAGCGCGCGGGCGCCGGGCTGATGCGTGCGTGCCATGTCGCGTCGGCGCTGCTGTTCGCGTATTTCTCGTACAGCGTGATCGTCGGCGGCTACCGCGACCTGATCGTGCACGCGGTGTAATCGCGCCGCCCTGCCGAGCCGCGCACGGAATGGCGGCCCAATGAAAAACGGCGCAGCGCCCCTCGCGGGACGTTGCGCCGTTTTGCCGCGCGCGGTCAGGCCGCGCGGGACGAATCAGCGACGCCAGTAGCCGTGATGGCCCCAGCCGCCGTAACCATGGCGCCAGTACGGGCGACCGTAGTAGCCACCATAGCCGCCGACGACCACGGCGGGCGGCGGCGCATAGTAGGCCGGCGCCGGTGCGTAGTACACGGGCGGGGGCGGCGGCGCGTAATACACGGGCGGCGGCGGTGCATAGACGGGATACGCGGGTGCGACCGGGATACCGATGCCGACCCCGATCGACACGTGAGCCTGCGCGGCGCTTGCGGCACCCAGGCCCAGCGCGGCGGCGGCGATGAACGGAATGAGCTTTTTCACTTCGATTCTCCTGCTGGAGCGGTATTTTAGGCGCTCCGATCGGCAACGGCGGGCATGCACGTCGCATGCAAGCAATGTAGCGAAAACCCGCCTCGCGCGTATCGTGCATTTGTTGCAAATTGCAATTGCACGCGGGCAGAGCCGCCTTCCGGCGTGGGGCCCGGCGCGGGCGGCGAGCCTTGCGGGTCGCGCACTTCCATCCGATGAGTCGGGTCGCGACGCGACGGCCGGTCAGTCTTACCGAATCCGGCGCGCGCAGCCGGCACGCATGCGTAATGAACGATTACAAATTCGAGACAACATGCCGACGTTTCAAGCAGGATGCAGGCACATGGAGTTTCGGGGTCGGATTCCACGATCCTGATTCCGTCGCGATGCCGGACGCCAGTTCACGCATTCGATTGCACTGCGCATCGGTAATTCATACGTGCGGCCGCCTCGCAAGCTGCCTTCCGCGGCACCGCCGCCATTCCTGCGATACTGACGGCTGCTTCGTTTTCGCTTACATCCGCCGCCATGCCGCTTCCCGACACACCCCGCCTCGGCTTCATCGGCGCCGGCCGCCTCGCGCGCTGTGTCGCGCAGCGTTTCGCGCAGGCCGGCTTTCCCGTCGTCGCGATCGCGAGCCGCACGCCCGCATCGGCCGCCGGCCTCGCCGCACGCATCGACGGCTGCCGCGCGGTCGATACCCCGCAGCAGGTGGTCGACGTCGCCGACCTAATCTTCGTGACGACGCCCGACGATCATCTCGCGTCGACCGCCGCGGCGCTGCGCTTCGACGCATCGCGCGCCGCCCGCCAGGCGGTCGTTCATTGCAGCGGCGCATCGGCGGTCGCGCTGCTCGATCCTGCGAAGCAGCAAGGCGTGGCCACCGGCGGCTTCCATCCTCTTTATCTGTTCGGCGGCACCGATGCCGATCTCGCGCGCATCGACGGCTGCTCGGTCACGATCGAAGCGGACGGTGCGCTGCACGCGACGCTGCTGCGACTTGCCGCCGCACTCGGCTGCCATCCGCTGACGATTCCGGCCGGCGGCCGGATGCTGTATCACGCGGCCGCCCACTACGCGGCGAGCTTCGCGCTGTGCGGGCTGTCGGAAGCGGTCGAGCTGTGGCGCGGCCTCGGTTTCGACGAGCAAGCCGCGCTGCGCGCGCTGTTGCCGATGCTCGCCGGTACGATCGAGACCGCCCGCGACAAGGGGCTCGCGAATGCGCTGTCCGGGCCGGTGTCGCGCGGCGACACGGGCATCGTCGAGCGCCAGCTCGCGCTGCTCGAGGCGCGCGGCGGCGATCATGCGGCGCTGTACGCGCTGCTGACGCGCCGCGCGGTCGTGCTCGCGGCGAAGCGCGCGACGCCGCCGGCCTCGCTGCCGGCGCTGGCCGAAGCCGTCGAAACGTCGCTCGCGCGCGTGGCCGCGTACCCCTCCCCGTCGCGAGACGAGGCGTGATAAGGTGTCGGCCGATGCGCCGCCAACCGGCGTTGGCGGCCGCACGCTACTGACTGTATAAAAAGGATGCCAACGATGTTCGGCGAGATCGCCCGTTTTCTGCTCAATACCGTCTTCACGCTATTCGGCGCCGCGCTGATCCTGCGCGTCTGGATGCAGGCCGTCCGCGTGCCGCCGTACAACCCCGTCACGCAAGCCGTGCTGCAGGCGACCAACTGGCTCGTGCTGCCGCTGCGCCGCGTGATCGCGGGCGTACGCGGCATCGACTGGGCCAGCGTCGTCGCCGCGCTGCTCACCGCGCTCGTCTACGTGGTGCTGATGGTCGTGATGGCCGGCTTCGATCCGGCCGCCGTGATCGCGACGCTCGTCGTGGTCGCGCTGCTCACGGTCGTGAAGTGGGCGCTCAATCTCGTGATCTGGATGACGATCCTGATGGCGCTGCTGTCGTGGCTCAACCCGCGCTCGCCGGCGATGCCGATCCTCTATCAGCTCACCGCGCCGTTCCTGAACCCGCTGCGCCGCGTGATCCCGAACCTCGGCGGCATCGACCTGTCGCCGATCCTGCTGTTCGTGATCGTGCAGGTGCTGCTGATGATCGTCACGCGCGCCGCCGTGTCGCTGACGATGTTCGGTATCTGATCCGGCGCGATGCCTACGCCGCCGGCCCCTGCGCCGGCGGTGCACCGAGCGTGTCGATCACGCCAAACTGTGCGGGCATCATCGCGTAGCACACGCGCACTTTCTCGTGCGATAGCCGCTCGAGCAGCCGCTGCGCTTCGTCCTCGGTGACGACGAATTCGACCTCGATCGCGAGCGAGCCCTGCAGTTCGAAAAAGCGATCCTCGTGCAGCACGCGATGCTGCCCGAAACCGGCCATCGCGCGAAACGCGGAACCGCCCGCGACGCCCATCCGGTTCGCCTCTTCCAGCAGCCACTCCCACAGCGGCTTCCAGTGCAGCCGGTGCTGCTCGTGCACGTAGAAGCGCAAAAAGACCCTGTCCATCGCACCCTCCGATGGCGGCCCGCTCAGGCCGCCGCGAGCCACGCGCGCGCGGTCCACATGCCGAGCGCCGTCAGCGCGAACGATCCAGTCAAGTGTAGGGCAGCCACCGCCAATGCCCATCCGAATTCGCCCTCGAGCGCGTGCGTCATCACTTCGACCGAATAGGTCGAGAACGTCGTGAGGCCGCCGAGAAAGCCCGTGATCACGAACAGCCGCCATTCGGGCGGCAACCCGACGCGAACGGTAAACACGACGGCGGCCACGCCGATCACATAGCCGCCGAGCAGGTTCGACGCGAGCGTGCCGAGCGGCACCGCGGGAAAGAACGCGTTGAGCGCGAGGCTCAGGAACCAGCGCAGCAACGCGCCGAGCCCGGCGCCGACGAAGATCGCGACGATCGAATAGAACAAGGGCATCCCCCACTGACGGCGCCGCGCGGCGCACGCGGCCTACGCCGAACTGTATGCGCAATCGCGCCGCGCCGGCAATGCCGACGGGCCGGCAGGCGGCGGATCGTGCCGCAACCGCATGCCACCCTTCACGATTTCCACACGCGCGCCGCAGCGGATATTTACCGAATAATTACATCGGACATTACGAATCCATTTTGAATCGGTCGATTATTTATCAGCCTTTTTAAAACCGATAAAGCAGTTCCATCCGGCGCAGGTTAACCCTGCACAACGCCACTCCATAACGGGTGCCGCGTACTTTCCCTTATCAGACATTCCCTTATTCGGCCGATATTCGATGTAGTTATCGTCGTCGATTTCGTAAAATTGTTTCGCTACTCCACTCGATCGACATGGAGACTCGAAAAATGAACAATATCCGCCCGTCATCCATGTTGATTCCGGCGCTGTGCGCGTGGCTGCTCGCGTCGGGCGTCGCGCTCGCCGACGGCAACGGGCCGCCGTCCTACGTCGAAGGCCATCGCGCGCCGAAAGGATTCGCGCGCCCGCCGTTCCACACGAAGCCGCGTGCGAGCACGGCGACGATCGCCGGCCTCACGCCGGCGCTCGCCCGGCATGCATACGGGTTCGATGCGATCGCGAACCAAGGCGACGGGATGGTCGTCGCGATCGTCGACGCGTACGACGACCCGAAGATCGAGTCCGATCTCGGCGTGTTCAGCAATGCGTTCTCCCTGCCGGCCTGCACGTCGTCGAACGGCTGTTTCACCAAGGTGTACGCCCACGGTGCACGGCCCAAGCCCGATTCGGGCTGGTCGCTCGAGATCTCGCTCGACGTCGAATGGGTGCATGCGATCGCGCCGAAGGCGAAGATCGTGCTCGTCGAGGCCGCATCGGCCAGCTTCAGCGACCTGATGGCCGCGGTCGACGTCGCCGTCAAGCACGGCGCGTCGGTCGTGTCGATGAGTTTCGGCGGCAACGAATTCAGCAGCGAGACGGGCTTCGACGGCCATTTCAACGTCCCGGGCGTGACGTTCGTCGCGTCGTCCGGCGACAGCGGCACCGGCACCGAATACCCGGCCGCGTCGCCTTATGTGGTGTCCGTGGGCGGCACGACGCTGTCGTCCGATACGGCCGGCAACTACATCGGCGAGGCGGCGTGGAGCGGCAGCGGCGGCGGCGTGAGCAGCGTCGAGACCGAGACGGCCGGCCAGAGCGCGTGGCCGATTCCGGTGGCCGGCAAGCGCGGCGTGCCCGACGTCAGTTACGACGCGAATCCGTCCAGCGGTTTCGCGGTGTACGACTCGGTCACCTATCAAGGGCAGGCCGGCTGGTTCCAGGTCGGCGGCACGAGCGCGGGTGCGCCGCAATGGTCGGCGCTCGTCGCGATCGCCGATTCGCTGCGCACGGCGGCCGGCAAGAAATCGTTGAGCGGCACCGGCGACACGCTCTATACGGTCGGCAAAACCGCCTACGGCAGCGACTTCCACGACGTGACGACCGGGTCCAACGGCAATTGCGGGAGCATCTGCAACGCGGCGGGCGGCTACGACTACGTGACGGGCCTCGGTTCGCCGGTCGCGCCGGCGCTCGTGCAGGCGCTCGTCGCGCAGCCGTAATCGCGCGGCCTCGGCCGGCCGGCGCGAGGCACGGGGCTCAGCCGCCGTGCCACGCGCGCTCGAGCACGTTCAGCGTCGCCAAGGCACCGCCCTTCAGCCCGATCACGTCCGCCCGGCGCGCATGCGCTTCGCGCGCGTTGATGCGGATCACGTCGGCACCGAACCGTTCGCTCAACAGGCGCACGGTCGGAATCGCGGTGCCCGCGCCGATCTCGACCACGGCAACGCGCCCGGCCCGCGCGATCCAGTCTTCCAGCGCGCGCTCCTGCGCGTCGTAGCGCGCACCGAGCCAGCCGGTGTCGCCGAACATCAGGATGTTCGGTCGCGCGAGCCCGCCGCAATGCGGGCAGCACGGCATGTCGCCCACCACGCGGCACGTCGTTTCGTCGACCTCCGGCACGAACGGCGTCGCGTCCCAGGTCTCGTCCGTGCACGGGCGCAGGCATTGCATCGCATGAATCGAGCCGTGGATCTCGACGATGCGCGCCGGATCGAAGCCGGCCTTCTGGAACTGGCCGTCGACGTTGCTCGTCAGCACGAAGCCGCCGTTCGGCATCGCGTCGATCCAGCGGCGCAGGATCGCAAAGCCCGCGTGCGGCGCCGTTGCGCGGTAGAGCGCGAGACGGTGGCCGTAGAACCCCCAAGCCAGCGGTGCACGCGCACGAAACGCGTGCGGCGACGCGATCTCGTGGAATTCGAAACGCTCGTGGCGCAGCGCCGGATACGCGCGCCAGAAGCCGTCCGTGCCGCGAAAATCGGGCAGGCCGGAATCGACACCGATGCCCGCGCCGGCTGTGACGAGCAATGCGTCGGCGCGTGCGAGTACGTCGACGGCGGACGCAACGAGACTGGCGGGAAGCGGCGCGGCGGCGGAATCGGCGGAATCGGCGGAATCGGAAAGCGGCATGATGGAAAAGCGGTGGCGTCGAACGTTGCGCGAGTGGCGTCGCGATCATACGCCGGTTAGCGCGTCGCGCCGCATCGGCAACGCCACTGCGCGACGCTGCGTGTGTACGGCTACCGGCAATGCGAATGCCGACTGTCCGCACGCGTCGCACCGGCGATGCCGCAACCCGGCGCCCACGTTTGCTCAGTCAGTCGAATCGTCCTGCGCGACCGGCATCTCGTCGACCGCGAAATAGACCGGCTTGCCGAGTTGCCGCGCAAGCGCCACGTCCGCATCGGCCCCGCGCGATGCGCCGTCGATGCGCAGCACCGCATCGCAGCGCCGCAGCAGCCGGTGCGCGGCCGGATACAGGAAAGCCTCGCAGATCGCGTCGCCGACCTGCGTCGATCCGGCCGCGGCCGCGAGCGGCAACGACACCCATTCGCCGATCATCGGTACGTGCCCGCGGCGATACACGGCGAGCGCCGCCGCTTCCAGCCGGTGCAGGTTCGCGGCGATGCGCGCGGGGTCGCCGTCCGTCCCGCTGCGATAGGGGCCGACGACCAGCACGAGCCGCGGCGTCATGCGGCGCGCGCGCCGGCGGTTTCCCGCAGCGCGACGTACTGGAGCAGCATGATCGTCTTCGCATCGACGATCTCGCCGCGCTCGATCGCGTCCAGCGCCGCCTGCAGCGGCATCTCGACGACCTCGAGATCCTCGCCCTCTTCCGCGACGCCGCCGCCCGCGCCGGTGCGCAGCGACGCATCGTATTCGCCGACGAAGAAATGCAGCTTCTCCGTCACGGAACCCGGGCTCATGAACGCCTCGAACACCTTGCGCACGCCGCGCACGCGATAGCCGGTCTCCTCCTCGGCCTCCGCGCGGATGCGCGCTTCGGGTGTTTCGTCGTCGAGCAGCCCGGCGGCGGCTTCGAGCAGCATGCCGTCGTGCCCGCTCACGAACGCCGGCATCCGGAACTGCCGCGTCAGCAGCACGTCGCCCGTCTCGGCATGACGCAGCAGGATCGTCGCGCCGTTGCCGCGATCGTAGGTCTCGCGGCTCAGGCGCTGCCACGTTCCGTCGCGGCGCAGGAAATCGAACGTCACCTTGCGCAGCACATACCAGTCATCGGACAGCACCGTCGACTCGACGATGCGGACCCGCTCCCGCGTTGCAGCCATTGCAGCCTCCGGTTCGACAAAGGACGGCGCCCATGGTAACGTGCAGATTCGTGCAATTTCAAGAATTTTCGTGCAAATGCGATGCTGACGACACAACGCAAGAAAACGATCCTCGATGCACTCGCGCGCGACGGCCAGGTGCTGGCCGCCGAACTGAGCGTGCAATTCGGCGTGTCCGAAGACACGGTGCGCCGCGACCTGCGCGAACTCGCGGCCGAAGGGCTGCTGCAGCGCGTGCATGGCGGCGCGCTGCCGGCATCGCCGGCCGTCGCGCCGTTCGCGCAGCGCGAGGCGCTCGAAACCACGGAGAAGCGGCGCATCGCGCGGCGGGCCGCGCAGATGATCGCGCCGGGGCAAGTCGCGATCGTCGACGGCGGCACGACCTCCGCGCTGCTCGTCGGCCAGTTGCCGGCCGACCTGCGCGCGACGATCGTCACGCACAGCCCGAGCGTCGCGGTCGCGCTGGCCGCGCATCCGTCGATCGACGTGATCCTGATCGGCGGGCGGCTCTACAAGCACTCGATCGTCGCGGTCGGCGCGGCGGCGATGGAAGGCATCGCGCGCATTCACGCGGACCTGTACTTCATGGGGGTCACGGGCGTGCATCCGGTCGCGGGGCTGAGCACCGGCGATTTCGAGGAAGCGGCGATCAAGCGCGCGCTGTCCGAACGCGCGGCCGAGACGGTCGTGCTCGCGTCGCAGTCGAAACTGCGCGCGGCGTCGCAGTTCGTGATCGGCGATATCGCGCTGGCGCAGACGATCGTCGTCGAAAAGGAAACCGACGCCGCGCTGACGGAGCCGATCGAGGCGGCAGGCGTGACGGTGGTGCGCGCGTAGCGGCGGTGCGACCGGGCCGCACGCGCGATGGCGATCGTGTCGATACCGCGCGTGATCGATACGTACATTCACGCGCGGCTGCCGATCGCGATCGGCGCGCTGCTGTTCGTTGGCGTAGACGCGCTCGGCGGCGAACAACGTGCGCCGCCGTCGCCGCATCGAACCCTCGCCTGCCCGCCTAAATCCCGCGAAACACCGGCGCGCGCCGCTCCGCGAACGCGCGCAGCCCTTCGTCGAAATCCGCGCCTTCGCACGCCTGCCGGCGCAACTCGGCGATCCTTTCGAATGCATCGGCCGGCAACGGCCGAGCGTCCTGCAGCACGCGCAACTGCTCTTTCACCGCGTGCACCGCGAGCGGCGCCTTCGCGGCAATCGCGCGCGCGACGTCGAGCGCCGCGTCGTCGACCCCGCCCGCATCGGCCAGCCGGTTCACGAGCCCGTGATGCGCGGCGCGCTCCGCATCGAGCGGCTGCGCGCAGAAGAACATTTCCTTCAGCACGTGGATCGGCAGGTTGTCGTAGAAGCGCAGCAGGCCGCTCGTCGAATACGGCAGGCCGATGTTCGCGGGCGTCATCGCGAAACGCGCGTCGCGCGCCGCCACGACGAGATCGCAGCTCATCACGAGATCGACCGCCCCGCCCCACGCCGATCCGGACACCGCCGCGATCACCGCGCCCGGATAGGTCCGCACGCGCCGCAGCGCGCGTTCGAGCGGCTTGCCGTATGCGAGCGGATCGCGGTCGTCGGCCAGTTCGCGCAGGTCGTGCCCCGCGCTCCACACGTCGCCGCTGCCGTCGTTCGACAGGATCACGACGGGCGGCGGACGATGTCCGGCCAACGCATCGAGGTGCGCGACGAGGCCATCGAGCAGCGGCGCGTCGAGCGCATGCCGCCGCGCCGGATTCGCGAACCGCACGCGCGCGATCCGCTCGCCGATGAGGTCGACCGTCACGGTCGACGCCCCGTTCTGTTTCGTCATGTCGGTCATTGCACGGCCTCCGCCACCGCATCCGCCTGGAAGATCGCGCGCCCGGCCAGCAGTGCGTCGATCGCGTCGTCGCCGTAGCCGGCTTCGCGCAGCACGTCGACCGTATGCTCGCCGAGCAGCGGCGGCGCATGGCGGGTGCGCGGCGCCGGCAGGTCGTCGCCCATCCCGCCGAGCGGCGTGACGACCTGACGCAGCGTGCCGAGCGTCGGATGCGCGACCGGCTCGACCAGCCCGCAATGCGCGAGCTGCGGATCGTCGAATACTTCGTCAAGCGTATGGATCGGCCCGGCCGGCAGCCCGGCCTCGACGAACCGTTGCGTCCATTCGCGCTTGCCGCGCGTGCGCAGCCGGCTTTCGAGCAGCACCTTCAGTTCATCGCGATGGGCGACGCGCGCATCGTTGGTCGCGAAGCGCGGATCGGCCGGCAGGTCGGGCAGATCCAGCAACCGGCACAGCCGCAACCACATGTCGGTCGTGATCGGTGCGAGGTTCAGCGGGCCGTCGGCCGTCTCGAACACGCCGTACGGCGCGATCACCGCATGCGCATTGCCGGTACGGCGCGGCACGTCGCCGAGGCTCAGGTAGCGTTGCCCGTGCACGCTCAGCAGCGCCACGAGGCTTTCGAGCAGCGACGTGCCGACATGCTGGCCGCGCCCGGTGCGCTCGCGCTCGAACAACGCGGCCATCACGCCGGTCGCGACCCACATCCCCGAGCTGAGATCGCCGATCGCGGTGCCCGTGCGGGTCGGCTCGCCGTCGGGGAAACCTGTGAGGCTCATCAGCCCCGCATAGCCCTGCGCGATCTGGTCGAAGCCCGGCCAGTCGCGCAGCGGGCCGCGCGGGCCGAACGCGGTGACGCTGCCCATCACGAGCCGCGGGTCGCGCGCGCTCAGCGCGGCATAACCGAGCCCCATCGCGTCCATCGTGCCGGCCTTGAAATTCTCGATCACGACGTCGGCCTGCGCGATCAGGCGCCGCACGACGTCGAGGCCGGCCGGCTGCCGGAAATCCACGCAGATGCCGCGCTTGTTGCGGTTGCAGGACAGGTAGTACGTGCTCACGCCGCGATCGAACGGCCCCCAGGCGCGACTCATGTCGCCGTGCGGCCCCGACTCGACCTTGATCACGTCGGCGCCGAGATCGGCGAGCACCATCGAGCAGAACGGCCCCGACAGCGCGCGACTCAGATCGACGACCTTGATTCCCGTTAATGCCTGCATTACGGACTCCTGATATGGATGACTGGGTGTGGCGTGTTGGCGAACGACCGCGGCGTGCCGCTCACTCGGGCAGCGTCTGATGCCGCGTTTCGACCGCGAACGGCAGGATCAGGATGCCGAGCCCGAACACGGCCGCGGTCCATGCGACCGGCACGCCGAGCGATCCATAACCGTGAATCGCGGCGCCGAGCAGGAAGTTCACGCCCGCGCCGATGAAGCGGCCGATCGACGCATTGAACGCGAACGCGGTGGCCCGCACGCGCGTCGGATACTGCTCGGGCAGCCACAGCGAGAAGATCGCGAAGTTGCCGCCGAAGAAACCGAGGAACGCGAGCGACACCATGAACGCGGCGAGCCCGTTCGGCTGGTAGAACGCCCAGCCGAACGCGAACACGATCGAGCCGGCCATCCCCGCGAAATACACGCCGAGCGCGGTACGCCGGCCGAGCCGCTCCGACAGCCACGGCGCCACCAGACAGCCGGCAATCGTCGCGCACGACAGGATCGCCGCACCGATCGACGCAAGCCGCAGCGCGCCGACGTGATCGATGCCCGCGCGTGTCGCGAGCGTGGTGACCGCGCTCGCCTCGTAGACGGAGCCGGCCCACAGCCCGACGATCGCGACGCCGACGAGGCTCGCGCTCGTCAGCGTGCGGCGCAGGAACGCCGGCGCGAAGATCTCGCGCAGCGGATGCGCGCGCCGCGCGTCGGCCACGTCGCCGTCGCGCGCGTCGTGCCGGCGCCACTGCCCCGGCTCCTTCACGCGCATCACCGTAAACACCGCGAGCAGCGCGGGAGCCAGCCCGCACAGGAACATCGCGCGCCAGCCGTAGGTCGCGCCGATCGTGTAGTTCAGGCAGGCCGCGATGAAGAAGCCGAAGTAGTAGCCCGTCTGCAGGTAGCCGGCACCCATCTTGCGGCGGTCTTCCGGCCAGCTTTCGGCGACGTAGGTGCCCGCGAGCGCCCATTCGCCGCCGACGCCGATCCCCGCGATCAGACGGCACGCGGCCAGCGCCCACACGTCGTGCACGAACGCGGCCGCGCCGGTGAACACCGAATAGATCAGGATGCTCGCCGCGAGCGTGCGCACGCGGCCGAAGCGATCGGCGAGCGGCCCCCAGATAAACGACAGCCCCCAGCCGATCAGGAACAGCGCGAACAGGATCGAGCCGTACATCCCCAGATTCGCGGGCGTCGCCGCGATGCCGGAGGCCGGCAGCAGTTCGGTCAGCGCGGGAATCAGCACGAGCGCGTAGATCACCGAATCCACGCCGTCGAGCACCCAGCCCGCGTACACCGCCCAGAAACCCTTGACCTGCTCGCGCGTGAGCGGCGTGCGCCGCGGCTTCGCGCCGGCCGCCGGCGCGTCGATCGCCTTGAACATCTTCGTCTCCTTGCCGGCGGGGCCGGCGCTTTCGCCGTGTCCGGCCCGGGATGGCCGGCAGTCGGGCTCTTTTGTGAGACGAGTATAGAAACACCATCGATCGCCGAAAAATATGATATTCATCTTGCTCGATCGGATTGACTTATGGCTCGAACCGGGCGTGAATCGGGAGACGTCGGCGATGGACTTGAGGCAGTTGCGCTATTTCGTGAAGGTCGTCGAATACGGCAACGTCACGCATGCGAGCGAGGCGCTGCACGTCGCGCAGCCGGCCGTGAGCCAGCAGATGCGCAATCTCGAGCAGGATCTCGGGATGCAGCTGCTCGAACGAAGCGTGCGCGGCATCGCGCCGACCGCCGCCGGCCGCACGCTGTACCGGCACGCGCTCGAACTGCTGCGCCAGGCCGACGGCACGCGCGAACTGCTGCGCCGCGACGCCGACACGCCGCAAGGCCGCGTGACGGTCGGCATGCCGTCGAGCACCGCGCGCGTGCTGGCCATTCCGCTCGCCCGCGCGGTGCGCGACCGCTATCCGGGCATCATGCTGGAGCTGATCGAAGCGCCGAGCGCCGATCTCGACACGCTGCTCGAACGCGCCCGGCTCGATCTCGCGATCGTCGTCGATGCGGTCGACACGCGCGGCATCGCGATCCACCGGCTGCTGACGGAAACGCTGTACCTGATCACGTGGCCCGGCTTCCCGGTGCCGGACGCCCCTGTGCCGCTCGACGCGATCGCGCGGATGCCGCTCGTGCTGCCGAGCGCGCCGAACACGATCCGCAACCGCGTCGACTGGGCGATGCGCGAGGCCGGGCTGTCGTACGAGATCAGCTTCGAGGCAAGCTCGACCGGGCTGCTGTTCGCGGCCGTGATGGCGCAGCTCGGCGTGACGATCCTGCCGTGGACGGCCGCCCACGTCGAGATCGAGGAGCGCAAGCTCAAGCTGTCGACGGTCGCGCACCGGCTGTTCGCGCGCGACCTGTCGCTGTGCTGGCACGACACGGCGCTCGTCAGCAACGCGGTGCAGAAGGTGAAGGCCGAAATCGTCCGGCTGTTCGACACGCTCGGGCAGCGGCCGGAGTGGGCGGCCGGCAATGCCGGTCGCGTGTGATCGATGGCTTCGTCGCAGTGACGATGCTCGGCTTCGCGGTGCGTTTCGCGATCGGCGCGTTTTAGGCGTCAGCGGCCCGACACCGAGACCGCGCGGAATGCGTCGTACGCGTGGGCATGCAGTTCGAACCCGATGCCCGGCGCCTGCGGCACGCGCGCGTATCCCGCATCGACGATTTCGCCATCGGCGAGTCCGCTGAACGGATGGAATGCGAACGGGTTGACTTCCGCGCCGCCGAGCCCCAGCGCCGCGACGACGTGCAGCGAGAACAGATGGCCGCCATGCGGCCAGAACGCGTCGCGCCGCCAGCCGCGCGACACGAAGTGATCGACGATCTGCAGATAGCCCGGCAGCCCGTAGCTGTGCACGGGATCGAACACCAGCACGTCGCGGTCGGCACGCAGGCCGCCGTAACGGTCGAGCAGCTTCGCTTCCGCAAGCGAGAACAGCGCTTCGCCGGCCGCGATCGGCGGTGCGTACCGCGTAGCGACGTCTGCCTGGAGCGGCAGGTCGAGCGGATCGCAGATGTCCTCGAACCACCAGAGACCGAACGGCGCGAGCATGTCGACGGCCTGGTAGGCGGTCGTCGCGTCGTACGTGTTCATCGCGTCGACCGCGAGATGCGATGAACCGGCAAGATGCGCGGCCGCGGCTTCGATACGGCGCCGGTCCTGATCGAGATTCGCGCCGCCGATCTTGATCTTCGCGTGCGTGTAGCCGAGATCGACGATCCGACGCATCTCGTCGGACAGCCGCGCGAGATCGTCATGCGGATAGCGGTAGCCGCCGCCCGCGTACACGCGCACGCGTGGGGCTCCCGTGCGTTGGAGGCGATCGGCGAGAAAGCGGTGCAGCGGCAGGTCGGCGATTTTCGCGGCGGCGTCCCAGATCGCCATGTCGAGCGTGCCGACCGCGACGCAGCGTTCGCCGTGTCCGCCCGGCTTCTCGCCGGCCATCATCGCGCGCCATGCGCGGAACGGGTCGAGATTCGTGCCGGCTTCGTCGGCGAGCGTGTCGGCGGCAGCGAGCAAACGCGGCGCGAACCGTTCGCGGATCAGGCCGCCCTGCGCGAAACGGCCGATCGATGCGTAGCCGTAGCCAATCACCGGACGGCCGTCGCGCACGACGTCGGTGACGACCGCGACGACGCTCGTCGTCAGACCACCCGACGGAATCGCCGGATCGGCATAGCGGGACACGGGAATCGCGCGTTCGTGGATCGCGGTGATGCGCATGGTCGACTCCGGAGGGGGCATCCGGCGCAGGCGGAAGGTTCGTGTGCTGCAGCGGAAACGATGGGCGGATCGCTGCATCTTAGGGGTTTGCGTGACAGCGTGCAGGACCGGTGGCGAACGTCATCGGGGCGTCACCGGACAACCGCGTTTCGCATACGTCACGTCACGGGTTGCAGTCGGATAGCGGAGCGCGCCGAGCTAGTAACCACGCTCGGCGCGCTACTTCCGAACCGGTCGACTTTTGTTGAACCGGAATCCTCGTTTGTGCCTCCTGGCTTCGTGAACCGGGAGGATGCGGGGTGATGACGGTATGCCTGGCGCGGATCGAGTCGAATCGATCGCCCGCTCAGGCAAAGACGAAGTACTTGCGCACCGTCTCCACCACTTCCCAGGTCCCTTTCATTCCGGGTTCGATCACGAACACGTCGCCGGCCTTCAGGTGCACCGGCTCCTCGCCTTCCGGCGTGATGATGCAGTAACCGTCGAGGAAGTGGCAGTACTCCCATTTTTCGTAATTCACCTCGAACTTGCCCGGCGTGCAGATCCAGGTGCCCATGATCTTGCTGCCGTCCTTCGAGACGTACGCGTTGAGGTTCACGGTGTGCGGATCGCCGCCAATGCGCTTCCACTTGGTCGCGTCAAGGACAGGCGTCGGGCAGGTTTTGCGCAGAACGGTGATGAAATCGGACATGTCGGCTCCTGACTAACGATCGGGTAAGTGATCCGTCACGTTAGTTCGGATGCGTTACCGGGGCTTGTATGCTTCCGACACCGACTCGTCTATTTTCGACATCGGCTGGCGTGCCAGGAGGTAGGTTTCCTCCTCTGGCGGAATACTGCCATCCCGATAACGCTTGTCTTCCCACAGCAGCCGCCAGCGCACCACATGCTCGTCGTTGGTACCTTCCAACAGGTACTTGTGGGCAATACTGCCCTTGAGAAAGTAGTTCGGACATCCAACCTCGCCAGCCGGAAACCATGGCTCCCAGATACCCTCGACAGGGATCTCCTGATCACTGTAAATCTCGCCGCTTCCGGATTCGTTCTTGGGCGGACACGGCGGAAGTTCTGCGGGATAGCTGCGACCGGGCGGCCAATATCGCCACGCAGGAAGGGGCGCATCTTCGAACATGGATTCATAGGTCCAGTGCTCAAAAACACGGGGGCCTCCGTCCGCACGCGTTCCGTATGCAAGCATCCCGGTAAAACCAGATCCGACCGTGCACTTGAGCGCGTGGCAAATCAATCTCTCGATCCACACGCCCTCTACGAACCCGGTGGCATACATCGGGTCGCCAAAGTTGGTGTCCTTCAGTCCCAGCGAATGGAAAAACGGATCGTATTTCCGACCGATTTCAAGTGCACTCCGTCCGAACAACAAGTCGCCACCTTGCTGGCTTCCCATAACCAGCGCGTCGTATGCTGCTCGTTTATCAAGACCTCGGCGTAATGCGTCAACGCCCAGATCCATTTGCACTAGCGCCCCCAAGAAATCATGCGAATACGCCGCCTCCAACTCCACCTGATTTGGGCTCGGCGCGTCCAACTGTTTGGCGTACGCGCCGAGGAAATCCCGATATAGTCCAACAGCGGACTCCAGGAACGTGAAACTCGTCCATTTCTTGAGAAGATGAAACGCCTTCGCCCGCGCCCCCTGTTCCTGCTCGGGAGTGATGGTCAAAGTATTCAACATCATGTCCGCCCGTGGATTGTTTGCCGGCATCGGCTACCGCTCGCGCCGTTACCTCTTGCCTCAGCAGCTGTTCAGTTGTCCGGTTGAGGATCTCCGTAATGCCAAATGACCATTCCCCATGCTGTGCGCTGCGGCCCCGGCATAGACGCTCCGGCCTCGACATAAACCGAATCTTTCATGGCCGGGCTTTGCCAGTAACCGGTGCGCGGACAAGGCTCCCCGGGCAGAACTCGTAGCCTCGGTTGCGCGGCAGGCTTGGGGAAGTAAGTTTCCTCCTCTGTCGGAATGCCACCGTCCCGGTAACGCTTGTCTTCCCACAACAGCCGCCAGCGCACAACATGTTCGTCGTTGGTACCTTCCAGCAGGTACTTGTGGGCGATACTGCCCTTGAGGAAGTAGCTCGGACATCCAACCTTGCCAGCCGGAAACCATGGCTCCCAGATACCCTCGACAGGAATCTCCTGATCGCTGTAGACCTCGCCGGCCCCGGATTCGTTCTTGGGCGGACAAGGAGGAAGTTCTGCGGGATAGCTGCGACCCGGCGGCCAATATCGCCATGCAGGAAATAACGGATCCTGAAACAACGATTCATAGGTCCAATGCTTGAACACACGAGTGCCACCGTCGGCACGCTTGCCATAGGTAAGGTATTCGGAAAAATCGAGCCCGACAGTGCACTTGAGCGCCTGACAGCTCAACTCTTCAATCCATGCCCCTTCCGCATACCCTGTTGCATATTCGAAATCCGAAAATTTCGTGTCCCTCACGCCAAGCGCGTGGAAAAACGGGTCATATGTTCGACCAACCTCGTGCGCACTCCGCCCGAACAAAAGCTCGCCCCCCTTCTCGCTACCCGTTATGAGCGCATCGTAAGCCGATCGCTTGTCGGCACCTTGTCGCAATATCTCAATGCCTTGATCCATCCTCACCAACGCACTCAGGAAATCGCTGACATACGCTGCCTCTAACTCCGCCTGATTTGGGCTCGGCGTGTCCAATTGCTTGGCGTACGCGTGAAGGAAATCCCTGAACAGACTAACTGCATGATCCAGGAACGTAACGCTTGTCCATTTCTTGAGCAGGTAAAACGCTTTAGCGCGCGCGTCCGACTCCTGCTCAGGAGTCATGGTCAGAGTATTCAGCATCATTGATTCTGTTCTTCCGTCGCTTGTTTTCCGACATCGGCGAGGGCTCGCCGCGCATAGCCTTCCTGTCTGATCTTGGCCGATCGTTCGCGCTCTACCAGGAAGAGTGCCCGAGCTTCTGCTTGATCGGGCAACCTCAAGTCCGTCCAATTCGTCCGTTGCGCCTTGACCTGGGTTTTTATCCACTCTGCCACAGGAGCGTTGGACGGATGCTTAAAGTCCACGAAAAACTGAAGATCGCCTCCGACTAACAAGCGCATGGTCGCCTCCGCCCCCTCATCGTCCCATTGCTCGGCAATGCGCCCCTCCCATAGGCGCATCCCATCCCAATCAGCAGGCACCTTGATACCAAGCTTTTCCATGGCTTCTCGCGTTGGCACGTTCATCTTCGCATAGCTGCCATTCATGCTCCAAGCGTGCTTGATCGCGCTCCGGATACGCCACCAAAATCCGTTTGAAGCAAGTTTATCAGCCCAGAACTTGCCAGCGATCGTCCACGGGTTATCCAATCTTCGGCTATCGACAACGCGTATCATTACCTCGCCTGGCTTTCGTGTAATTGCCTTGATGGGCGTCTTTACACTAAAGGTGCCGATCGCATCGCCCACCCTGAATTCCCTGAGATCCGGCCATCCGTCCTTGTGCACATAGTCTTCCTTGCTCATCGGCTTATGCCCCAGGCTCTTCGTGTCCTCGGCCAGATGAGCCAACCGCGCCTCCTCCGTCATCGTCCGAGTGGTCCCGCCCCCCACCTTCACGTCCGCCCAGGTGCCCTCCACCAGATGGCCTCGCACATGCTCCAGCAAGCGCATCAGATCCTTGATGGCCAGTGCGATTTTCGTGTCCCCCAGCTTGCGCAGTTCCTCCAGTATCGGCAGCAGCCTTCGGATATAACTCTCCACTCGCGCCGGGATGACGGTACCGAGCCTGTTCAGAACAAAATTCAGCGCCTTGCCGATGCGATCCAGCATCATGCCGAATGCGTTGCTCACCACAAGTTGATACTTGGTGAAGTCCAGTTGCCTGAACCACTGCACAGCATCGCCGAAGCCAGCCTTGCGGATTAAGGCCACGATTTCCTGGCATAGCTTGACCAGATCTTCGGATTTGTTGACAGCTCGCATCAGCAACTTACCTATTCCCTTGAGCAAACCTCCGGCCACCGGAACGACCGCGACAAGGCAAAGCACGAGCGCCACCCACTCCCACTCGTCGTCCCTAACCTTCGGGTCGTCGCTCATGCGAAGCGTGATGGCGATTGCGTCGCGCGCGGCCGTGACCTCTCCGGCGACAGGGAACATGCTGATGACCGCATCGATGATGATGGCGCCGGTATTGCGCTTTTGCGAGAACTCCCCTGCTACCGCACCGGCGACGGTATCGCCTACTGTGGCGGCGCCGCGCCAAAGATAGTCGCCGACCTCGGATGCCGCTTGGCTGACCCAGCTGCTGCTCATGCCCGGCCTCCTTGCATCCGGTCCAGGGAGGCTTGCATGTCGAATTCATCCCAATGAGCCTTATAACTGGGATTTTTTTCGGTAGCCTTGATTTCGTAGGGTCGGCTGTCCTCACCCAACTCGATGCGCCCCGGTCCTTGCGGAGCATCTGTCAGATCAGCCATGCCTTTGCTGTCGACGGTGCCAGAGAAGGTAGCGCCGCTGTCGTAGTGGATGGTGAACTTGGCGCCCTGCACGGGCGTGTCGTCGTGGTAATGGTATTGCAACGCTGCAGCACCGCGGGACGTCGGCACAGGCGACAGCGGATAGTCAATTCGCGTCGGCCCGCTGAATGCGTGCTGCCCACCCTTCACGTCGATCTTTCCGGGCGCGTGAATCTCGATGTCGCCGCCCTTGAGCCGGATATAGGCGCCACCCGAGGTAAGCAGAATCTCCTGCTGCGCCGCCACCTCGATATTCTCGGTAGCCGACAGGACCTTGACAGTTTTCTGGGCCGTTATTTCGATATTGTCCGAATGCGCCTGAACCTCCACCTTTCCCTTGGCCGCAAACAGCTTCATTCCGGCGTTTTGCACAAACAGGCTAATCTTCTCCGCAACACTCGCTACCAATGACTTCCCGCTGGCGATGAACGTGCTCTGACCACTGACCAGATTCGTTTGCTGATCGCTCGACACATGCACGGATTCCTGCGTCGACAGCGCGATACCGGAAGGACTCGCTACCAGCATGACTGGTGTCTTGAACGCGTTCACACTCCCGGCACCACCTCCCGCCGTCCGTCCTCCGGACTGCGAGCCTTGCACGCTGCTTTGCGTCGCATCGGTAAACGTCCTCAGCGCGTCGTGCCCCTCTCCCAGGCTTTCAGCCTGATGCGCTTGGCTTACCTGCGACATTGCCTCAATCATGCTCTCGGCATTGACGAGTTGCTGTTGCGCTTCGCGAACGTCGAGGGGCTGGCTGTTCGCCGATTTTGGATACGTCGAAACATACAGCCCCTGCGAAGCACGCACGGCGCCGTACGCATCTGTCCTCAGATCGAAACCCGACCCAAGATACGTACCGCGAGTATTGCCGCTCTGATCGATGAGATAGCCCAGATGCAGCAAGCTATTCGCACTGCTGCTCATCAACTGGACGCGGTTCTGGCCCGTCGCGTCGTCCATTACCATCTGGTTGTAACCACTGCCGCCGTACTCTTTCGAGCGATGGCCCGACAGGATTCCGTTGCTATGCCAGTGCGGGTTGACCGCACCGTTGTAGACGCGATGCAGCACGATCGGCCGGTCGCAGTCGCCGCCGACGTAACCAACGATGACTTCCTCACCGACTCGCGGAATATGCACTCCCCCGTAGCCCGCGCCGGTATCCGATTGTGCAACTCTGACCCAACACGAGGCGCCGGCATCTCCCGGATTCTGCCGGTCCCAGACGAACATCACCTTCACACGGTTCAGTTCATCGGTATGGACCTCTTCCCCCTGTGGACCGACAACGATCGCCGTCTCGAGGTGCATCTCCGGTTTCAAGTGTTCGAACGGGCTGCGATACGGAACCGTGGTGCGTTGCGCCTCGACTTCGACCAAATAGAAGCCTGCAGAACCGTCATCATGGTGGACGGAAACGCCCGTGTACCGCGCTTTCGCCCACTTCAGGTCGGATTGCACGCTATGCGGAAAGCCGGTTTCCTGATTCGACAGCGGTAGATTGTTCTCGATGTAGCGCCGGACCTTGATCGCAACGAACTCTCGCTGCTCGGCAGAATCGCGATCGTGTTCCGGATGGCCGGTCAATCCGAAGCGCAGGCCAGCGTCGATACCCCGCACCCCTCCCATCCCGACGAACCGCTTGGCGCGCGACTCCCATTCTTCCAGATGGATTTTCGAGAGTTGCTCCCCTCGGTCCTGACGTCCATAGGTATAGGCGCCCGTGTACTCGTAGACTTCGGCCCGTTCCGGCAAATTTCCCTGGCCGGCCTTTGTCGGCAACGTCGTTCCATTCGGACTGTCGGCGGACGACGGCGCTTTATAGTCGAACGTGCGCGTTGTATGGACCGTGCTTTGCAAAGTCCTCGAACCCGCCCACTGCGTGAATGCATCCGTGTCGCTGCCGGCGCCCGAACTGTTGAATCCGACCGACTTCGGCGACAACTCGTCCAGCGCATAAATGTCGTCGGTCACGACCAACGTATGTGACTTGCCGTCCTTGCCTTGGCGCCAGAAGCCGTACAGGCCCTCCTCTTCCATCAGCCGATGGACGAAATTCCAGTCGGTTTCGCTCTGACGGCAGTACGAGCGCGAGGGCAGCGGCTTCGACAACGCAAACTGATACTGTCCACGAGCCTGCGGATGCGCATCGAATACGTCGGCGATGATGCCGTCGGCGCTCTTGTCCTGCCAATACCGCATATCGCGACGGAATTTGAGGAAATACATCCACGAGGCGACGACAAGTTGATAGCTAGAAAGGCTACCGTCATAACCCAGCCTGCGCGCCGTGTGGATATATCCGTTGACCGGCAGATAAGACTTGCTCGCCTGCTGAATCCACAGCGTCATCGGTTGCGCGATCAATGCCTTGAGTTCGATGTCGCCTGCCGTGGACACCATGTCGAGCGTGACACAGAAGTCGCGGCCGAGCTCGGAATAGGTCACAGCCCGGCACGGTATGAGCGCATTGTCCGGCAACGACGGGATGTCTGTCTTGAGCAAGCGATCTTGTTGGATCAGGCCACCACGAATTGCCTGAGCTAATTCGGTCATGTTCATGCGTTATCCATCTTCTTATTGGTTGCAAGCCCACGGTGGCTCGCGCTCTCACGGGGACGGCTCCCCGGTTATATCGCCCTAATTCTAGCGGAGCCGACAAGTCGTGAGAATGTAGCTCGCTGAAGCCAGCAAATATATCGAATCGGGAGTTTAAACACGAATCGCCTAAGAAACGCATTCGACACACCCGCTGGACCATTGAAATTCGGTCTCGATGCTACAGCCCGCCGAAGGATGTGCCTTGCGCTTGGCTTGAATTGGTAGATCCCGTGAATGGTTGGCGGCTCACCCGACACTGCCAGCGATGGCACCGCTCCGCCGCCGAGCCATGCCAGTTTCACCCCCACCGGCCAGAATCCGCCGCTTGCCATCCCGCCCGAAACCCCTGTACAATCATCCGTTCTGCGGGCGTCGTATAATGGCCATTACCTCAGCTTCCCAAGCTGATGACGTGGGTTCGATTCCCATCGCCCGCTCCACTTTCCGGCTGCACGGCAGCCTGCGCAAAAGCCGCCTCGTCGAAGGCGGCTTTTTTGTACCATGTGCCGGTTCCCCGGCGCACTGCTGCGCGCAACGGGCCCCTCGCCCGCAACAACGCCTTTCTCTGTACCGATGATGCACGACGATCCGAACGAAGCCGGCCTGCCGCCGCACGACGACGCCATTCCCGACGAAGCGACCGAAGGCGCCGACGAAGTCAACCCGCTGCACCACCGCCGCATCCGCAGCTTCGTCACGCGCGCCGGCCGCGTGTCGACCGGCCAGCGCCGTGCACTCGATGAATTCGGCCCGCGCTTCGTCGTCCCGTATGCGCCGGAGATGCCCGACTGGAATGCGATCTTCGGCCGCAGCGCGCCGCGCATCCTCGAGATCGGCTTCGGGATGGGCGCATCGACCGCGGAAATCGCCGCGAACCGCCCCGGCGACGATTTCCTCGGCGTCGAAGTGCACGAGCCGGGTGTCGGCGCGCTGCTGAAGCTGATCGGCGAGCAGGATCTGACGAACATCCGCATCATCCAGCACGACGCGGTCGAGGTGCTCGAGCACATGCTCGCGCCGGAAAGCCTCGACGGCGTGCATATCTTCTTCCCCGATCCGTGGCACAAGGCGCGCCACCACAAGCGCCGGCTGATCCAGCCGCCGCTCGTCGCGCATCTCGCGTCGCGCCTGAAACCCGGCGCGTACATTCACTGCGCGACCGACTGGCAGAACTACGCGGAACAGATGCTGGAAGTGCTCGGCGCGGAACCGACGCTCGAAAACACGGCCACCGACTACGCGCCCCGCCCCGACTACCGCCCGGTGACGAAGTTCGAGCGACGCGGGCTGCGGCTCGGCCACGGCGTGTGGGACCTGGTGTTCCGCAAGCGCGCAGGCTGAGCCCGGCCGGCGCTCTACTCGGCGGCCCCGCCAAATAAAACGGCTTGATCGGCAAATGCCGATCAAGCCGTTTTTCATGATGTCCGCGATGCTCGCCGGGCCCGCCCGGCGTGTCTGCCCGGCATCACGCCCAGTTCAGCCACCCGCTGTAACCCACCAGCAGCACGAACAGCCCGAACGCGATCCGGTACCACGCGAACACCGTGAAGTCGTGCGTCGCGACGTAGCGCAGCAGCCAGCGCACGCACACGAACGCGCTGACGAACGCCGCGACGAGCCCGAGCGCGAACAGCCCGAGCGAATCGACGGTGAACGCCTGCCAGTCCTTGACGGTTTCATAGAGCGTCGCGCCGAAGATGATCGGAATCGCGAGGAAGAACGAGAATTCGGTGGCCACGCGCCGGTCGAGACCGAACAGCATCCCGCCGATGATCGTCGAGCCCGAACGCGACATGCCGGGCACGAGCGCGAAGCACTGCGCGATACCGACCTTGAGCGCGTCGAGCGGCGTCAGCGCATCGACCGACATCACGCGCGGCGGCTCGCTGCGTTCGCGCTGCCGCGCCTCGGCCCACAGGATGATCGCGCCGCCGACGACGAGCGCGAACGCGACGGGCACCGGCGAGAACAGCACGGCCTTGATCTTCTTCTCGAACAGGAGGCCGAGCGCGATCGCGGGAATCGTCGCGATCACGACGTTCAGCGTGAAGCGCTGCGCGTCGGGCCGGCTCGGCAGCCCGGACACGACGGACACGATCCGTTGTCGGTATTCCCAGCAGACCGCGAGGATCGCGCCGAACTGGATCACGACGTCGAACGTCTTCGCGTGCGAATCGTTGAAATTCAGGAAGCTGCCCGCGACGATCAGGTGACCGGTGCTCGACACCGGCAGGAATTCCGTCAGCCCCTCGACGACGCCGAGGATCAATGCCTTGCAGATCAGGATCCAGTCCATCCGTGGCCCAACTCCGAAATGGTCGAAAGAAAAGGCCACTCTTGCGCGCGCGGCCCGCCCGGCCGTGCGCGCCCCGTCGTCACTTTTCGACGATCGCCACGCGTATGCCGTTTGTAAGGATCGTAATTGTACCGGGTTCGTAGTTCACCCCGGCAAATTGCAGTTGTTCCGGCTTGAACGTGTAGATCGGATAGTTGGTCAGCAGCTGCGTCGCGAGCAGGCCGGCTGCCGCGCCGACCTGCTGCGCGTACATCTGCGCGTCGCCGTCGAGCACGAGGCTGTCGACGGCCGGCGCCTTCAGCACGACCGAGCGGCTCGGCGCGTCGTACGCGAGCTGGCCCGACACGGTGAATTTGCCGCTGACGGGCCCGCGCAGGAACGGGCTCGCGAAATGGGCGTCGAGCTGCACGGCGACGCGGTTCTGGTCGGGCAGCAGGTTGACGGCCGGGTTCGCGAGCGACACGTCGACCACCTGCGCGACCGTCTTCTGGTAAGGAAACTTGCGCGCGACGGCCTTCTGCACGTCGCCGCGCGAGAACGTGTAGTGATCGGGGATGAACGGGAAGGTCGACGCGCACGCGGCAAGCGATACGCACACGCCGACGGCGCCGATCGCGCCAGCGAGAAAACGGCGCCGGCCGGGCGCGCGAGGGACGGTCATGCTGAACTCTCTCCTGGATGCGCCGGCCGCGTCGCGGCCTCGAGGCGCGTGAGCCACGCGAGCGCGTCGTCGCGCGACGCGCCGCACATGTCGGCGGACGGCTGCAGCCCGGAACAGCACGCGGGGCGCTCGGGCCGGCCGAAAATCATGCAACGCAGGTCGTCGCCGAGCTGCACGCAGCGCACGCCGGCCGGCTTGCCGTCGGGCATGCCCGGAATCGGGCTGGAAATCGACGGCGCGATGCAGCACGCGCCGCAGCCCTCGCGGCACGCGTGCGGCGGCGGGACTTCGGCGGGCGCCGGGCGGACAGGCATTTCGACGGACACTCGGCTCTCTCGACGAACAACGAAAACGGTGCGGCAACCGGACGCGGCGTCCGGCAGCCCCACCCCGCATTGTGCCATCGCCGGCTGCGACGTTATTACACAATGCAGCCCGATCGCGCGTCCATATACTCGAAAGCATCTAAAAACGCGCGAGACCGTCATGCGTTCTGGTTCTGCCGACTCGATGTTCCGTCCCGATTTGCTCGCGAAATACGGCGCGAACGGGCCGCGCTATACGTCGTACCCGACCGCGCTGCAATTCCGCGACGATTTCGATCCGGCCGACTACGTACGCGCGGCCGGCGACCCCGGCGCATCGTCGAGCGACCTGTCGCTGTACTTCCACATCCCGTTCTGCAACACCGCGTGCTTCTACTGCGGCTGCAACAAGATCGCGACCAACAACCGCCGCCGCGCGCGCCCGTATCTCGACCAGCTCAAGCGCGAAATGGCGCTGCAGGCCGCGCTGTTCGATCCGTCCCGCCCGGTCACGCAACTGCACTGGGGCGGCGGCACGCCCACCTTTCTTTCCGACGAGGAAACGGCCGAGCTGATGGCGGCCACGCGCGAGCATTTCGCGCTCGCGCCGGACGCCAACGCCGAATTCTCGATCGAGATCGATCCGCGCACGGTCACGCCGGCGACGCTCGTCCATCTGCGCACGATCGGCTTCAACCGGCTGAGCCTCGGCGTGCAGGATTTCGACCCGGTCGTGCAGCAGGCGATCAACCGCATCCAGCCGCGCGCGATGACGGCCGACCTGCTCGCCGCCGCGCGCGCGACGGGCTTCCATTCGGTGAGCGTCGACCTGATCTACGGCTTGCCGCACCAGACGGTCGCCGTGTTCGCGCGTACGCTCGAGACGATCATCGAGCTCGCGCCCGATCGCCTGTCGGTGTTCGGCTACGCGCACATGCCGCACCTGTTCAAGATGCAGCGGCAGATCGACGATGCGGCGCTGCCGCCGCCGGAAACGCGCATCGCCCTGCTCGGCCTCGCGATCGACATGCTGACGTCGGCCGGCTACGTGTACATCGGGATGGACCACTTCGCGCGGCCGTCCGACGAACTCGTGCGCGCGCAGCGCAACGGCACGCTGCAGCGTAATTTCCAGGGCTACAGCACGCGCGCGGATACCGACCTGATCGGCTTCGGCGTGTCGTCGATCGGCAAGTTCGGCGACGTCTACGCGCAGAACGCGAAGGACCTGCCCGCATACGGCGCCGCGCTCGACGCGGGCCGGCTGCCGATCGCGCGCGGCGTACGGCTCACGCCGGACGACCGGCTGCGCCGCGACGTGATCACGCAACTGATGTGCAACCTCGAACTGCCGTTCTCGCATGTCGAGGCCGCGCACGGCATCCGCTTCGCCGATCATTTCGCGCGCGAGCTCGACGCACTGCGCCCGTTCGAGCGCGACGGGCTGCTGACGATCGCGCGCGACCGGCTGACGATCCATCCGGCCGGCCGGATGGTCGTCCGCAACATCGCGATGGCGTTCGACGCGTACCTCGGCCAGACGCCGCGGCAGCGCTACTCGCGCACGGTCTAGGGGGCGGTTCGCGCGGGCACGGGGCGGGCGCCGGCCCGGCCGGTTTGATAGAGTGTGAGGCTTACCTCCGCTTCGCCTGCCCCCAAAGATGCGCACCACCAAAGCGACCTACGCGGTCGAACGCCTGAAGACCCGCTCCGGCAACCCGCAATTCGCGGCCGTCTCGATGGCGGGCGGCCTGTTCTATCTCGTCGACCGCTCGGGCGGCACCGCCGAGAAGCGCTGCGAGCCGCTGCCGCTCGACGAATTCGTCAAGTTCGTCGATGCATTCGGCCCCCAAAAGCCGCGCAAGGCGAGCAAGCTCGACCTCGCATTCGAGGCGCAGATCAAGAAGAGCAAGGGGTAAAGGTCTGTTGCAGGCCGCCTGAAGGCCTCGCGGCCGTGCCGTTTGGTACAATCACGAAGTTTCTCTATCCCCGCTGATGGCCGACCAGGCTGCGTGACCACACCATGAATATCGAAAACGCGCGTTTCAACATGATCGAACAGCAGATCCGTCCGTGGGACGTGCTGGATCTGGATGTCCTGAGCCTGCTGTCGATCGTCAAGCGTGAAAACTACGTGCCGGCCGAATACCGCGATCTCGCGTTCGCCGATCTCGAACTGCCGCTGCCCGGCGGCGCCAGCAAGATGCTGTTCCCGCGCGTCGAAGCGCGCGTGCTGCAGGAACTGACGGTCAAGAAGCACGAGAACGTGCTCCTGATCGGCGCGGGCTCGGGTTACCTGGCCGCGCTGTTCGCGCATCGCGCGCAGCACGTGACGGCCGTCGAGATCGATCCGACGATCGCGAAGTTCGCGGAAGACAACCTGCGCAACGACGGCGTGACCAACGCCGAAGTCGTGCTCGGCGACGGTTCGCGCGGCTGGGCCGCGAAGGCGCCGTACGACGTGATCTGCGTCGCGGGCGGCCTGCCGGTCGTGCCGCAGGAAATGCTCGAACAGCTGAAGATCGGCGGCCGCCTGTCGGCGTTCGTCGGCGGCCGTCCGGTGATGAAGGCGCAGATCATCACGCGCATCGACGACAAGCAGTACCGCGTCGCCGACGTGTTCGAAACCTACATCAGCCACCTCGTCAACGCGATCGAGCCGTCGCGCTTCAAATTCTGAGCGGCGGAGCCTCCATGCAGATCCTGACGCCCGCAATGCTCGCGGAATGGCTCGGCGACACGGCGCGCCCCGCACCGGTCGTGCTCGACGTGCGCGAGCCGTGGGAAATCGCGACCGCGCAGATCGCCGGCAGCGTGGCGATTCCGATGCAGCAGATTCCCGCGCGCAGCGAAGAGCTCGACGACGAAGCGGAAATCGTCTGCGTGTGCCATCACGGGATGCGCAGCGCGCAGGTCGCGATGTTCCTCGAATCGCGCGGCTTCACGAAGCTGTACAACCTGCAAGGCGGGATCGACGCGTGGTCGCGCGACGTCGATCCGTCCGTGCCGCGCTACTGATCGATACTCCCGGCGGCGCGTCATGCGCCGCTGCGCCGCCCGGCACCCTGCCGCCGGCCACACCGATCCGCCGAACGGGCGCGCACTGCGCGCCCGTTTCTCTTTTCCCCTCCCGTTTCCTGCGTTGCGACGCCGCGGCACCGCCGTGCACCATTTGCGCCCGCGCGTGTGCACCGCAACGGACCGCGCATGCTGCACGGCGCGTCATCCGCACCACCCCGATGCCCGCCGGCACCCCGCACAGGCACGCCGGGCGTGCATCCGCGCGACTGGCACATGCCTTGCGTTACACGATGGCCGGCGCCGCCACGGCGCACGCGCATCCAACACGACAAGGGGATCCCGATGAAACGTCGCAGTCTGTTGAAGTTCGGTTCGATGGCCGGCGCGCTCGCGCTGGCGGGCAAGAGCCCGTTCGCGCAAGCGGCCGATGCGGGCACCGGCCCGATCAAGGTCGGCATCCTGCATTCGCTGTCGGGCACGATGGCCATCTCGGAGACGTCGCTGAAGGACACCGCGCTGATGACGATCGCCGACATCAACAAGAGCGGCGGCGTGATGGGCCGCAAGCTCGAACCGGTAGTGGTCGATCCCGCGTCGAACTGGCCGCTGTTCGCCGAGAAGGCGCGCCAGCTGCTCACGCAGGACAAGGTCGCGTGCGTGTTCGGCTGCTGGACGTCGGTGTCGCGCAAGTCCGTGCTGCCGGTATTCGAGGAACTGAACGGACTGCTCTATTACCCGGTGCAGTACGAAGGCGAGGAAATGTCGCGCAACGTGTTCTACACGGGCGCCGCGCCGAACCAGCAGGCGATTCCGGCCGTCGAGTACCTGATGAGCGCGGAAGGCGGCGGCGCGAAGCGCTTCTTCCTGCTCGGCACCGACTACGTGTATCCGCGCACGACCAACAAGATCCTGCGTGCGTTCCTGAAATCGAAGGGTGTAAAGGACGCCGACATTCAGGAGGTCTACACGCCGTTCGGCCACAGCGATTATCAGACCATCGTCGCGAACATCAAGACCTTCTCGCAGGGCGGCAAGACGACCGTGATCTCGACGATCAACGGCGACTCGAACGTGCCGTTCTACAAGGAGCTGGGCAACCAGGGGATCAAGGCGACCGACGTGCCGGTCGTCGCGTTCTCGGTCGGCGAGGAAGAGCTGCGCGGGATCGACACGAAGCCGCTCGTGGGCCACCTCGCCGCGTGGAACTACTTCATGTCGGTGAAGAACCCGACCAACACGAAATTCAAGGACCAGTTCGCCGCGTGGGTGAAGGCGAACAACCTGCCGGGCGGCGCGAAGCGCGTGACCAACGATCCGATGGAAGCGACCTACGTCGGCATCCACATGTGGAAGCAGGCCGTCGAGAAAGCGAAGAGCACCGACGTCGACAAGGTGCGCGTCGCGATGATCGGCCAGACGGTGGCCGCGCCGTCGGGCTTCACGCTCGCGATGGACGGCAACCATCACCTGCACAAGCCGGTGATGATCGGCGAGATCCGCGGCGACGGGCAGTTCAACGTCGTGTGGAAGACGAAGACGGCCGTGCGCGCGCAGCCGTGGAGCCCGTTCATCGCGGGCAATCAGAGTAAGCCGGACATCGTCACGTCGATCCCGGCGTTCCTGCGCCGGCAGCGCGCGGCGCTGGCCTGATGCCCCGCGGCACGGCGCGCTTCGTGTGCGACGTGCCGCCAAGCATGCCGATGCACCCGCCGCCCTGGCCGAGCGTGCCGTAACGATCCGCACGCGCCGGTGCAGCACTGCCCGAATCTGCTTCCCCACGCCCGACAGGACTTCCCGATGCCTACACGCTTTCGCCGAGCCGCCCGCGCGATCGCGGCATGCGCCGCCCTCGCGGGCATGCTGCCGCACGCCGCGTTCGCGCTGACGGCGGCCGATACCGCCGCGCTCGCCGGCGACGACTTCGACGCGAAGACCGCCGCGATCGAACGGCTCGCCGCCGACACCGATCCGCGCGCCGTTGCGGTGCTCAACGCGCTGTCGAGCGGCGATGCGCTCGCGACCGGCGACGGCCGCCTGCTGATCCAGGCCGGCGACACCGCGCACGATGCGCTCACGCAGGCCGCGACGCCGGCCGGGGACGCGCAGCCGGTAATGCTGAACAACCTGCTGCGCACGAAGATCGCCGGCGCGCTGTCGGGCCTCGCGCTCGCGTCGCCCGACGTGGCCGCGCGACGCGACGCGATCGACGCGCTGCTGAAATCGCCCGACCCGGCGCTCAAGCCGATGATCGACCGCGCCCGCGCCAAGGAAACCGATCCGTCATTGAAACGTCGTCTCGACGCGCTGTGGGCGATCGCCGCGCTGCACGACGCCGATCCGGCGAAGCGTCTCGAAGCCGTGCAGGTGGTGGCCGCCCGCAGCGATCTCGACATGATCGAACCACTGCGCCCGCTCGTCGCGAAGAACGCCGACGGCAGCTACGCGGAACCCGATGCGCGCGTGCGCGCCGCCGCGCAACAAGGACTCGACGCGCTCCACGCACTGCAGCGCCGCGGGGAAATCGTCGGCACGTTGTTCGCGGGCCTGTCGCTCGGCAGCGTGCTGCTGCTCGCCGCGCTCGGCCTCGCGATCACGTACGGGCTGATCGGCGTGATCAACATGGCGCACGGCGAATTCCTGATGATCGGTGCGTACGCAACCTATGTCGTGCAGACGATGATCCAGCGCTACGCGCCGGCCGCATTCGACTGGTATCCGCTCGTCGCCGTGCCCGTTTCGTTCGCGGTGGCCGCGCTCGTCGGCATCGTGCTCGAGCGGCTCGTGCTGCGGCACCTGTACGGCCGCCCCCTCGAAACGCTGCTCGCGACCTTCGGCGTGAGCCTGATCCTGATCCAGGCGACGCGCATGGTGTTCGGCGCGCAGAACGTGCAGGTCGTGAACCCGTCGTGGATGAGCGGCGGCGTGACGGTGATGCAGAGCCTGATCCTGCCGTACAACCGGCTCGCGATCCTCGCGTTCGCGCTCGCCGTGGTGTTCGTTGCGTGGGCCGTGCTGACGAAGACGCGGCTCGGCCTGTTCGTGCGCGCGGTCACGCAGAACCGCCGGATGGCCGCCTGCGTCGGCGTGAAGACCGCACGCGTCGATGCGTATGCGTTCGCATTCGGCGCGGGCATCGCGGGCCTCGGCGGCTGCGCGCTGTCGCAGATCGGCAACGTGGGCCCCGATCTCGGCCAGAACTACATCATCGATTCGTTCATGGCGGTCGTGCTCGGCGGCGTCGGGCAGATTGCCGGCACCGTGCTCGGCGGCTTCGGCCTCGGCCTCGCGAGCAAGGCGATCGAACCGTTCTGGGGCGCCGTGCTCGCGAAGATCGCGGTGCTCGTGATGATCGTGCTGTTCATCCAGAAACGCCCGCAGGGCATGTTCGCCCCGAAGGGCCGCAGCGCGGAGGCTTGACGTGACTTCATTCACCGATTCGATCTCGAACCCGGTCGCCGATACGTCGAAGCCCGCTGCCGGCGTGCGCGCGGTCGACGGCTTCGCGCTCGGCCTGCCGCCCCGCCCTGCGCTGCTGTCGCGCCGCGCGTGGCTCGCGCTCGTCGCGCTGTGCGTGGCGATCGGCATCGGCGTGCCGCTCGCCGCGCTCGTCGCGCCGGAAGCCAGCGCGTTCCATCTGTCCGCGTACACGATGACGCTTGCCGGCAAGCTGATGTGCTACGCGATCGCCGCGCTCGCGCTCGATCTCGTGTGGGGCTACTGCGGCATCCTGAGCCTCGGCCACGGATTGTTCTTCGCGCTCGGCGGCTATGCGATCGGCATGTACCTGATGCGCGAGATCGGCCGCGACGGCAAATACGGCAGTGACCTGCCCGATTTCATGGTGTTTCTCGACTGGCACCAGTTGCCGTGGTACTGGAGCGGCACGCAGCATCTCGCGTGGGCGCTCGCGCTCGTCGTGCTCGTGCCGGCCGTGCTCGCGTGGGTGTTCGGCTTCTTCACGTTCCGCTCGCGCGTGAAAGGCGTGTACCTGTCGATCATCACGCAGGCGCTGACGTTCGCCGCGATGCTGCTGTTCTATCGCAACGAGACGGGCTTCGGCGGCAACAACGGCTTCACCGATTTCAAGCGCATCGCCGGCTTCGCGATCACGTCGCCGGGCACGCGCACGGTGCTGTTGCTGCTGACGTTCGCAACGCTCGTGCTCGCGTTCATCGCCGCGCGCGCGATCGTCACGAGCAAGCTCGGGCGCGTGGTGACCGCGGTGCGCGACGGCGAGACGCGGCTGATGTTCCTCGGCTACAGCCCGCTCGCGTACAAGCTGTTCGTGTGGACCGTGTCGGCCGTGCTGTGCGGCATCGCCGGCGCGCTGTACGTGCCGCAGGTCGGCATCATCAATCCCGGCGAGATGTCGCCGGGCAACTCGATCGAAATGGCGATCTGGGTCGCGGTGGGCGGCCGCGGCACGCTGATCGGACCGATCGTCGGCGCGTTCGCGGTGAACGGCGCGAAGAGTTTCTTCACCGCGTATTTCGCCGAATACTGGCTGTTCTTCCTCGGCCTGATCTTCGTGCTCGTGCCGCTGCTGCTGCCGCGCGGAATCATGGGCCTCGTCGAAACCGTGCTCGCGAAGGGGAAACGTACATGAACGGAACGGCTCTCTACCAGTTCACGCCGCCGCCGGAAGACGAATTGCTCGCCGTCAGCGGCACGGCTTCGATGGGTCGCGTCGTGCCGCCCGGTATCGACACGTCGCACGGCACGATCCTCTATCTCGAGGATATCGAGGTGAGCTTCGACGGCTTTCGCGCGCTGAAGAAGCTGTCGCTCGCGATCGACGCGGGCGAGCTGCGCTGCGTGATCGGCCCGAACGGCGCGGGCAAGACGACGATGATGGACGTGATCACCGGCAAGACGCGGCCCGATGCGGGCAACGTGTTTCTCGGCCAGACGATCGACCTCGCGCGGATGAGCGAGCCCGAGATCGCGCGTGCGGGCATCGGCCGCAAGTTTCAGAAGCCGACCGTATTCGAACAGCATCCGGTGTGGGAAAACCTCGAACTCGCGATGCAGACCGACAAGGGCTGGCTCGCGTCGCTGCTCGCGCGGCTCGACCGCACCGCGCAGGCGAAGATCGAGGAGACGCTCGCGCTGATCGGCCTCGAAAGCCACGCGTATCGCGCGGCCGGCGAGCTGTCGCACGGGCAGAAGCAGCGGCTCGAAATCGGCATGCTGCTGATGCAGCGCCCCGCGCTGCTGCTGCTCGACGAGCCGGCGGCCGGGATGACCGACCACGAGACGATGGAACTCGCCGAGCTGCTGAACACGCTGCGTGGCACCTGCTCGATGATGGTCGTCGAGCACGACATGGAATTCGTCGCGGCGCTCGCGGGCGACACGGGCCGCGTGACGGTGATGGCCGAAGGCGCGGTGCTCGCGCACGGCACGCTCGACCAGGTCAAGCGCGACGACGCGGTGATCGAGTCTTACCTCGGACGATGATGCAATGCTGAAAATCGAAGCGCTGAACCAGTACTACGGCGGCAGCCATATCCTGCGCAACGTGAACCTTTCCGCCGACGACGGCAAGCTCACCGTGCTGCTCGGCCGCAACGGCGTCGGCAAGAGCACGCTGCTGCGCTGCCTGATGGGCGTCGTCGCCGCGAAGAGCGGCAGCGTGTCGTGGCGCGGCACCGCGCTCGGCGCACTGCCGCCGTATGCGCGTGTCGCGGCCGGGCTCGCGTACGTGCCGCAGGGCCGCGACATCTTTCCGCGGCTGACCGTCGAGGAGAACCTGCTCGTCGGCGCGGCGAGCCGCAAGGCGCCGTCGAAGGTGCCCGACCGTATCTACGACCTGTTCCCGGTGCTGAAGGACATGCGCGCGCGCCGCGGCGGCGACCTGTCGGGCGGCCAGCAGCAGCAGCTCGCGATCGGCCGTGCGTTGATGAGCGAGCCGCAGTTGCTGATCCTCGACGAGCCGACCGAAGGCATCCAGCCGTCGATCATCCAGGACATCGGCCGCACGCTGCGGCAACTCGTCGACGAATCGAAGATGACGGTGCTGCTCGTCGAGCAGTATTACGATTTCGCGCGCTCGATCGCGGATCGGTACTGGGTGATGAGCCGGGGCGAAATCGTTGCGGGGGGCGATGCGCTCGACATGGAAGCGAACGGCGTGCGCGAGTTGATCGCGGTGTGACACGGGGCCTCGCCCGTCTTCGCCAGTCACGCGGCCGCATCGCGCGATGCATGTCCGGCGATCCACCGCATCCCGCCGCTCCGCGCCATCGACGAAACGACGACGCTCGCCGTCACGGCGCCGGACAATCGATATGCTGCATGGCCCGATGGCCGGCGTCGAGCCGCCGGCCATCGGACGCGGGCAATAGACAAACTACCCGTGATGCATTGCGGAAGCCGGACGGTCACCCGTTCGGATAACGCCGGCTTCCACGACCCTCGTCGCTCAGTTCTTCACGATACCGAGGTTGGAGCCGACAAGCGGAACCCCTGCGCCGCTCCCGCTTGCGCTATTGCCGATCAGGCTCCTGAAGTTCAGAGCAGCGAGCGCGCCGTAACGCTGACCGTAGCCGTTCACGAATGCGATGCGGCTGCTCGTCGCCGAACGGGAGACGTAACCGAAGTTCCCGCCGACCAACCCGCCCAAATCGGCGTCGCGGCCACCGGAGACGGTGCCGCTCGAAGACGACGCCACGATATTGCCGCCGTTGGAGCCGACCAGGCCGCCGACGCGACTCATTGCTCCGCCATTGACCGAGCCGGTGGCGCTGGACCCGTCGACGCTGCCCATCAGGGTGCCGATGAGGCCGCCGACCTGGCTGTTGTCACCGGCTTGCACGTCGCCCGACGCGCTCGACTGCGCGATGCGCCCGGACTGGTTGTAGCCGATGAGGCCGCCCGCATCGGACAGGTTGCCGGCCGTCACCTTGCCGTCCGCCGCCGACGCCACAACGGTTCCGGTATTGAGCCCGATCAGGCCGCCGACGCGGCTGCCCGAGCCCGCCCGTACGTTGCCGTCCGCGCTCGAACTCTTGACGCTCGCGAAGTTGGTGCCGACGAGACCGCCTGCGGCGCTTCTGTTGCCGGCATCGACGTTGCCCGACGCGGCGGACGCGGTAACGACGCCGCTATTGACGCCCGCCAGGCCGCCCGCGGTGCTTTCGTCCGATGCCTTCACGTGGCCTTCGGCCGTCGATGCGTGGATGGAACCGCCGTTCTCGCCGACGAGGCCGCCGAGCGTTCCCTTGCCCGTCACCGTCACGTCGCCGCTCGCCGTCGAGGCCTCGATGGTGCCGAGGTTCCGGCCGACGAGGCCGCCCGCCGCGCTGTTCGCGGCGGCTACCACGGTGCCTGCCGCAGTCGACGCGCTGATGGCGCCCTTGTCCTCGTTGAAGCCGACGAGGCCACCCGCCCAGCTCGACGCGCCCGCCTTCACGTTGCCGTTCGCCACCGAAGCCGCGATGCTTCCCCGGTTCAAGCCGGCGAGACCGCCCACCTGGCCGGACACGCCCGCGACGACGACGCCGTCGGCGCTCGACGCATCGACGTTGGCATTGTTGACGCCGACGAGGCCGCCCGCGATGCCCTTGTCGCCGACCGTGACCGCGCCCGTCGCGCGCGATTGCGCGATCGTGGCGTCATTCAGGCCGACAAGCCCGCCCGCGACCGCGTTCTGACGCGCCGTCACGCTGGCGGACGACGACGAGCCGACGATCGTGCCGCCGCGCGTGTTCAGACCAGCGAGACCGCCAACCAGCGCCTTGTCGCCGTTCGCGACGACGCTGCCCGCGTTCGACGAATACTCGATCGCGCCTGCATTGACGCCGACAAGACCGCCCGCGGCGCCATCGAGGGCGGCAACCACCCGAACGTCGGCGTGGCTGTTGGCGATCTTCGCTGCCTGCGACTTCGGCCAGATCGCCGTGACGTTCTCGCCGACCAGACCGCCGAGCGCGCGCGTCCCGCGATCGCCTTCGACACGCCCGCTCACGCGTGCGCGATCGATCGTGCCGCTGATGTTCGAGCCGACCAGGCCGCCGACATACGAGACGCCCTGACCCGCGACGACGACGTCCCGGGCGTTCACGTTCGAAATCGTGCCAAAGTTGACACCGGCCAGCGCGCCAATGGAGAGGGGCGCCGTGGCGGACGCAGTCGCCGCCGCGCGGATGCCTTGCAGCGTGACGTTGGCGATGCGGCCACTGTTGGCCGCGAAGAGACCGACCGGGCCCTGGCCGGGATTGCTGATATTCAACCGGCTGAGGGTGTTGCCGAGACCGTCGAACACGCCGGCGAACCCATTGCCGCCACCGATGCTGCGGAAGCTGGCGTTCCCGCCGTCGATCGCGTTGCCGAGTACGTAGCGGCCGTTCAGGTTCGTGTCGATCTTGCGCAGGCCGTCGAGCGTATGCAGCACCTGGTAGTCTTCGCCGTTCGAACGGTACGACGCGCTGTCGCCCGACAGCGTCACCACGGCCTTGTCGCTCCCGAGCGTGTGGCCGTTCTTCGCGTTCAGCTCGAGATGCGCGTCGCGGCCGGTGAGCTTGACGGCATCGTTCACGTTGATCCCGTTCGCCGCGTCGACGCGCAGGCTCGCCTTCTCGCCGGTAGCCGAAAGCGCCTGCTGCAGATTGACGTTGCCCTTGCGCGACGCAAGCACGAGCGCGTTGTCGCTCGTCCACGATACGGGGCCGCCGACCATCAGGTCGCCCTGCGTGTTGGCGAGCTCGACACTCGTCGTGCCAAGGCTGCGCGACAGCGTGTCCGCGCCGATCGACCGGCCGGCGACATTCGCGCCGTTCACGCCGGCGTTGGCGGCCTCGATAGTCCACTTGCCCGCGGCATTCCCCGAACGCGTATCGACTTGCACGCCGTCGGCCACGTCCACGCGTTCACCGCGGGTCGTCACCGTGCCGGCTGGCGCGCCGCCTTCGGCCGCGCTGGCGTCGAGCCGGCCGCCGACGTTCACGGCGCCGCCGTCGAGCGTGATCCTGCCGCCGTGCCCGCTCAGGCCGCGCGCCTCGATCGTGCCGGTGTTGTTGACCACGGCGCCGAGCAGGTCGCCGGCTGCACGGGCGCTCATCAGCACTTCGCCGCCGTCGGCCTTCAGCAGACCGCCGTTGCGCACCTGCGCGTCGACGGCGCCACCGTCGACCTGCACGCTCAACAGACCGTTGCCGTCGAAGTTGACGCTGACTGCGTTGCCGGCCACGAGCGCGACATTGCCGAGCCTGGCCTGAATCACGCCGTTGTTGGAGACGCGCGCACCGAGCAGCGCGACGCTGCCGCCATCGGCGGCGACGATGGTGCCGTCGTTGGCGACGGACTGCCCCGACGTGCCGGCGAATCGGTAATTACCGGCGAGGAAGTTGGCATCGGAGAGGCCCTGCGTCGACGCGACGAGGCCGCCGACGTTGACCTGCGAGCCGGCGCCGAACAGGACGCCGTTCGGGTTGACCAGGAACACCCGGCCGTTGGCGCTGATCTGGCCGTCGATCTGGCTGCCCCGGTTACCGATCACGCGGTTGAGGGCGATCGACATCGCATTGGGCTGGGCGAACGTGACGCGCTCGCCGCCGGCGACGCTGAAGTCCTGCCAGTTGGTGATGAGCTTGTCGGTATGCTGATTGATGGTCACGGTGCGGCCGTCGCCGGACTGCGCGATGTCGGCCTTGCCGGCGGCGATCTCGGCGCCCGTCGGGAGCGCGAAGGCGGGGAGCGCGGCGCAGCCGAGCAGCAAAACGGCGGCCGCGGCGATGCGCTTGCCGCCTGATTTGCCATGCCGGCGCGCGGTTTCCCCGACCGCGGTCCAGGTTCCCTGGGTGTGATTCCACACCAGTGCATAGGTCTTGTTCATCGTTGTTGTTCCTCGTGGTTGAGTTGATTCAACTGCTTGAAGCGATCCGCATGCACGACGTGCGCATGCGGTCGGGGCGGGAATTGCACCCCTTGCCGAACTGCCCTGCTCCGTCAACGACGGGCAGTCCGACCCACTGCTCAGAAATATTGGGTCGCCTGCAGCCAGACGCTCGGCGAACGGGTGACGGTCGCGACTTGTTCGGCATTGCCCAGCGGCCACGCGGCGGTCACGCTGAGCTGCCGGCTCGTGCCGTACCAGTTCAAGCCGAGCCCTGCCGCCGACAGTTGCAACGTGTTGAATTCACGTTCCCATGGCTGCTTGTTGCGCTGTATGCGTCCCGTATCGACGAACGTACTGACCTGCCAGCCTGGCGCGGCGAGATAGCGAAGCTCCGCGCTGGCCTGCCAGCCTTGGTCGCCGCTGCCTGCGCCGAGCGCATACGCGCGTACGCCGTACGGGCCGCCGAGGCTGAACTTCTCCGATGCGTCGAGATTGCGCGATGCGAGTTGCGCGCTGAATCGGGTGTAGAACTGCAGCCGCTGCCCGAGCGCCTGCAGGCGCAGCGCGCTCAGGTTCAATCGGCTGAAGCTGCCGTGCGTCTTCGCGAACGCGTTCATGTCGAGCGGATCGTTTCCGCGCAGCCGACCGACGCCGAGCGTCGCCGAGAAGGCGTTGCGACCGCCGCCGAACCACCCGTCCTCGCTGTTGCCGCTGAGGCTCAAGGTCCACAGGCCGACGTGCTTGTCGCTCAGGACGCCGAATGATCCGTAGTCGTCGTGGAGGCGCTTGTTTTCGTAGAGGATTTGCGCGGTGACGCGGGCACGCCGGCCGCGCAGCAGCGGCTGCGTCACGAATGCGCTCTGCACGGTGGCGCGACCGTGGTAGCCGATCGCCCGAAGCTCCCGGCCGAGCCGGTACGTCATCGCCGAGTAGGCGACGCCGATCCGCGTCGACGCGGGTCCGACCGGCACCTGATAGGCGGCGCGGTAATAGCGCTGGTTCGCGTTGCTCGTCAGGCCGCGCAGCGCGAACTGATCGCCGAGCCGCAACGGCGAGTTGACATCGATGCTGCCCGTCGCGCGATATCGACCGGTGAGCGGATCGCCGAAGTTGTCGAGTTCGAGCGAGCCGGTTGCGAGCGGCCCGCGTTCCACGTCGATCACGAGATCGGTCGTGCCCGGTTCGGCGCCCGCGCGCAACGTGCCTTTTGCAGCGGCGCCGGGCAGTTCGTCGAGCAGGGTCAGGCTGCGTTCGAGATCCGCGCCGCGCACCACGCCGCCCGGCTGCAGCGAGCCGAGCGGCTGATGCAGCACGCCGTCGAGTACGCGCGAGCGGTTGTGCAGTTCGACCTGCCCGTAGCGGCCCTCCACGACGGCGATGCGAACCGTGCCATGTTCGATGTCCTGGCGCGGCAGGTACGCGCGGGCAAGCACATAGCCGTGCGAACGGTAATAGGCAGTGATCCGGCCGGCCGCTTGCTGGAGTTCGTCAAAGCCGAGGTCGCGGCCGACGAGGTCGGTGAGCAGCGTGCGAAGTTGTGCCGTGGCGAAGACGGCATTGCCTTCCAGTTCGAAATGACGAACGGGTACGCGCAGGCCCGGGTCGGCCGCCACTGTGCCTGAGGCTTCCTGCGGGGGAAGCGCGATATCGGGCCGAGGTGTGTCGGGCAGCGTGGGATGGACCGTCTCGATATCGCGCATCGATTGCCCGGCGTTGGGCATCTGAGCGTGAACGGGGCCGCAGAGCAACATGACGATGCTGAGCAGGCTCGCGTAATGCATCGTCGATCGTGGCGCGCGCACTGCTTTCCGTTTCATGCGCGCTTGCCGGCAGTCGGTGGAATCTGAGAATCGCTCGCGTCGCGGCGGCTCGACATTCGTGGATAACTCGCGTGCAACAAACGTCGTACGGACTGCATGAACAAAGCGAATATCCCACCCCGATGTTTGCCTCTGACGCGGTGAATCGTTTCCCGGTCAGTTATTTCGAACTGCGTGGAATATTACGAAATGCTTCCGATCCTGAAAATTGAACGAGTACTAACGGCGACTCGCCTTTCGTCAGATTTGTCGGATTTATTCGTTTGCGGCATGCAAACCGGGTGGGTCGATCATGAGACGTGTCAGGAACGAACTCGTCGCGATCCACAACGACAGTGAAATCGGCGCACGCCCGGCGGCCTGCCGCATCCTGTAGCATTGGGGTCGCTCCGCTTCCCGTTCGCCTTCGATGTCCGCTCACGATTCGCACGTTTCGCTCGCCCGTCCCGCCGTCGCCAAGTCGTGGCGCGGCCGCCTCGAACTCGGCTTCGAGCGGCACGGCCCGCGCACGACACTCGCACACCGGCTGCACGATGGCCCGCTGCGCGTGCAGCGGCCGCTGTACCCGGAAGGCGACGCGATCTGCCATGCGGTAATCGTCCACCCGCCGGGCGGCGTCGCGGGTGGCGACCGGCTCGACATCGACATCGCGCTCGGCGACGGCACGCACGCGGTGCTGACGACGCCCGGCGCGACCAAGTGGTACAAGTCGAACGGCCTCGATGCGACGCAGCGCATCGGCATCGCGCTCGGCCGCAACGCGAAGCTCGACTGGCTGCCGCAGAACAACCTGTTCTTCGACTCGGCGCATGCGTCACTCGACTTCACGGTGACGCTCGGCGCGGGCGCGAGCGCGATCGGCTGGGACGCGACACAGCTCGGCCGGCAAGCGGCCGGCGAAACCTGGTCGGCGGGCCGTATCGTATCGACCGCCGCGCTCGTCGATGCCGACGGCCGGCCGCTTTGGACCGAACGCGCGCGGCTCGACGCACCCGATCCGCTGCGCGGCGCGCTGCAGGGCCTCGCCGGCTTTCCCGCCTACGGCACGCTGTGGGCCGCCGGCGCCGCATGCGACGCCGCGCTCGCCGAATCGCTCGCCGCGCGGATGCCTTTCGACGACACGCTGCGCGCGGGCGCGACCTGCGTGACGCCCGGCGTCGTGCTCGTGCGTGCGCTGTCGACATCGATGGAAGCGCTGCAGCGCCACTTCACCGACTGCTGGCTGCAGTTGCGGCCGATCGTGCACGGCGTCGACGCACGGCCGCTGCGCCTCTGGCAAACCTGAGCACGCTCGCGCCGCGCACCGTTTCGGCGCACTCCCCCATCGGGCGCCGCACGTTATCCATGCATCGCGCACCACGAACGCGCATCGCGCCGCATTCCATGCACATGGCACGCGCCTTGCTGCTTACATAATCGATACACGGCGCGCGCCAAACAGCGTGGTGCTACGATGACCCGCGCATCCGCCCGGTTACGGGTGCACCGATAAAAATTACGTTTTCCTGAACGTTTGCCTTCATGAAACTGACTCCCCGAGAAAAGGACAAGCTGCTGATCTTCACGGCGGCGCTGCTGGCCGAGCGCCGTCGCGCGCGTGGCCTGAAGCTCAACTATCCGGAGGCGGTCGCGTTCATCACCGCCGCGCTGATGGAAGCCGCGCGCGACGGCAAGACGGTTGCCGAGGTGATGCACTACGGCACGACGCTGCTCACGCGCGACGACGTGATGGACGGCGTGCCGGAGATGATTCCCGACATCCAGGTCGAAGCGACCTTCCCCGACGGCACGAAGCTTGTGACCGTCCACCACCCGATTCCGTGAGGCCACGCATGATCCCCGGCGAAATCCTCACCGACGACGGCGAGCACGAATTGAACGCGGGCCGCGAAACAGTGACGCTCGTCGTCGCGAACACCGGCGACCGCCCGGTGCAGGTCGGCTCGCATTACCACTTCTTCGAAGTCAACGACGCACTGTCGTTCGACCGCGCGGCCGCGCGCGGCTTCAGGCTCAACATCGCGGCCGGCACGGCCGTGCGCTTCGAGCCGGGCCAGACGCGCACCGTCGAGCTCGTCGCCCTCGCGGGCGAGCGCGCCGTCTACGGTTTTCAGGGCAAGGTGATGGGGCCGCTCTGAGCGACGCCTCACGTCCGTCTCTTCAGGAACAGCACGACATGACACTACGCTTGAGCCGCCGCGCGTACGCGGAAATGTTCGGGCCGACGACGGGCGACCGCGTCCGGCTCGCCGATACCGAACTGCTGATCGAGATCGAGCGCGACTTCACGACCTACGGCGAGGAAGTGAAATTCGGCGGCGGGAAAGTGATTCGCGACGGGATGGGCCAGTCGCAGCGTGTGTCTGCCGAGGTGCCCGACACGGTGAT
Organism: Burkholderia sp. BE12; assembly: GCF_002959955.1. NCBI lineage: Bacteria > Pseudomonadati > Pseudomonadota > Betaproteobacteria > Burkholderiales > Burkholderiaceae > Burkholderia > Burkholderia sp. BE12. The sequence continues at coordinate 93,251 of NZ_PREY01000007.1, forward strand.
CACGAACGCGGTGATCCTCGATCACTGGGGCATCGTGAAGGCCGACATCGCGATCAAGCACGGCCGCATCGCCGCGATCGGCAAGGCCGGCAACCCGGACATTCAACCGGGCGTGACGATCGCGATCGGCGCTGCGACCGAAGTGATCGCCGGCGAAGGGCTGATCGTGACGGCGGGCGGCATCGATACGCACATCCACTTCATCAGCCCGCAGCAGATCGACGAGGCGCTCGCATCGGGCGTCACGACGATGCTCGGCGGCGGCACGGGGCCGGCCACCGGCACCAACGCGACGACCTGCACGCCGGGCCCGTGGCACATGGAGCGGATGCTGCAGGCCGCGGACGGCTGGCCGATCAACCTCGGCTTTCTCGGCAAGGGCAATGCGAGCCTGCCGCAGCCGCTCGTCGAGCAGATCGCGGCCGGCGCGATCGGGCTGAAGCTGCACGAGGACTGGGGCACGACGCCCGCCGCGATCGACAACTGTCTTTCCGTGGCGGACGACACCGATACGCAGGTCGCGATCCACACCGACACGCTGAACGAAGCCGGTTTCGTCGAATCGACGGTCGCCGCGTTCAAGGGCCGCACGATCCACACGTACCACACCGAAGGCGCGGGCGGCGGCCATGCACCCGACATCCTGAAGGTGTGCGGCGAGGCGAACGTGCTGCCGTCGTCGACCAACCCGACGCGCCCGTACACGATCAACACGCTCGACGAGCACCTCGACATGCTGATGGTGTGCCATCACCTCGATCCGTCGATCGCCGAGGATCTCGCGTTCGCCGAATCGCGCATCCGCCGCGAGACGATCGCGGCCGAGGACATCCTGCACGATCTCGGCGCGCTGTCGATGCTGTCGTCGGATTCGCAGGCGATGGGCCGCGTCGGCGAAGTGATCATCCGCACGTGGCAGACCGCGCACAAGATGAAGGTGCAGCGCGGCGCACTGCCGGAAGACGGTGCGCGCAACGACAACTTCCGAGCGAAGCGCTACGTCGCGAAGTACACGATCAACCCGGCGCTCACGCACGGCATCGCGCACGAAGTCGGCTCGATCGAGCCCGGCAAGTGGGCCGACCTCGTGCTGTGGGAACCGGCGTTCTTCGGGATCAAGCCGTCGATGATCCTGAAGGGCGGGATGATCGCCATCGCGCAGATGGGCGACCCGAACGCATCGATCCCGACGCCGCAGCCGGTTCACTATCGCGAGATGTTCGCGACGCGCGGCGGTGCGCTCGCGCGCACGTCGCTGACCTTCGTGTCGCAGATGGCGGCCGATGCGGGCATCGCGCAACGCTACGGCCTCTCGAAGCAAATCGTGCCCGTGCGCAACTGCCGCAACGTGACGAAAGCCGACATGATCCACAACGCATGGCGTCCGTCGATCAGCGTCGATCCGGAAACCTACGACGTGATCGCCGACGGTCAGTTGCTCACCTGCGAACCGGCAACGGTGCTGCCGATGGCGCAGCGCTACTTCCTGTTCTGATTCGGAATCCTTCGTTTCATGCGCACCCTCGACAAACGCATTGCCCCGAACGTGAAACTCGCCGCGTCGCTCGTCGCCCGCGCGCCGACGCTCACGCTCGCCTATGACGCCCGCTGCAAGAGCCGCCTCGCGGCGACGCTCGACACCGGCGAGGACGTCGCGGTCCTGCTGCCGCGCGGCACCGTGCTGCGCGACGGCGACGTGCTCGTCGCCGACGACGGCGCGCTCGTGCGCATCGCCGCGGCGCCGGAAACCGTGCTGCTCGTGCGCGCGGCCGACCCGCTCACGCTGATGCGCGCCGCGTACCATCTCGGCAACCGCCACACGCCGGTCGAGATCGGCGACGGCTACCTGAAGCTCGAGGCCGATCCGGTGCTCGCGGACATGCTGCGCCGGCTCGGCACGCAGGTCGAAGAAGCACGCACGCCGTTCCAGCCGGAAGCCGGCGCGTACGGCGGCGGCCACAAGCACGGGCACGACGCGACGTTCGCCGAGGACTACGCGCTCGCGCAGCAGGTGTTCGGCGAACACCACGGGCATTCGCATTCGCACGATCACGATCACGATCACGATCATCAGCATGGTCCCGGATGCACGCACGGCCACGGCCATGACCACCACTGAACTCGTCGCGCTGCTGCACCTCGCGTCGCCCGCGCTGCCGATCGGCGCGTACAGCTATTCGCAGGGCCTCGAAGCCGCGCTCGACGCGAACCTGATCCGCGACGCCGATTCCGCGCGCGACTGGATCGCCAGCGGCCTGACCGACGTGCTCGCGCACGGCGAATTGCCGTTCCTCGCGCACCAGCTCGCCCGCTGGCAGACGCACGACACGCACGCGCTCGCCGTGGAAAACGCCTGGTTCGTCGCGAGCCGGGAATCGGCCGAACTGCGCCGCGAAACCGAACAGATGGGCTGGTCGCTCGCGCAACTCTGCGCGTCGCTCGAATGGGGCGACGCCGCGCGCCGCGCGACGCTCGCGTCGCTATCGCCGGTCGCGCTGCCGACCGCGTTCGCGTATGCGGCCGCCACGCACGACGCGAGCGCCGATGCGGTGCTTGCCGCGTACGCATTCGGCTGGGTCGAGAACCAGACGTCCGCCGCGCTGAAGGCCGTGCCGCTCGGCCAGCTCGCCGGGCAACGCATCATCGTCGCGCTGCGCGGCGCGATCGACGCCGCCGTACGCCGCGCGCTCGCGACACCGCCCGACGCCGTCAACACGTTCGCGCCGCAGCTCGGCATCCTGTCCGCGCGGCACGAAACCCAGTATTCGCGGTTGTTCCGCTCCTGAACCTCATCGCCAGACCATGAACGCACCTGCCCTCTCCTCCGCCCACCGCACGAAGAAACTGCCGCCGCTGCGCGTCGGCATCGGCGGCCCCGTCGGCTCCGGCAAGACCACGCTGCTCGAAATGCTGTGCAAGGCGATGCGCGACCGGTACGACCTCGTCGCGATCACGAACGACATCTATACGAAGGAAGACCAGCGGCTGCTGACAGTCGCGGGCGCGCTGCCCGAGGAACGCATCATGGGTGTCGAGACGGGCGGCTGCCCGCACACGGCGATCCGCGAGGATGCGTCGATCAACCTCGAAGCCGTCGACCGGATGCTCGCGCGCTTTCCCGATGCCGACATCGTGTTCATCGAGTCCGGCGGCGACAATCTCGCGGCGACCTTCAGCCCCGAGCTGTCGGACCTGACGATCTACGTGATCGACGTCGCCGGCGGCGAGAAGATTCCGCGCAAGGGCGGCCCCGGCATCACGAAGTCCGACCTGCTCGTGATCAACAAGACCGACCTCGCGCCGCTGGTCGGCGCGAACCTCGACGTGATGGCGTCCGATACGAAGAAGATGCGCGGCGAACGGCCTTACGTGATGACGAACCTGAAGGCGCTCGACGGCGTCGCGGACGTGATCGCATTCATCGAGAAGAAGGGCCTGCTGACGGTGTGAGGGTGTGAGGGTGTAAGCGGCGTGGCGGCGCCCTGCGACGCCGCCGCGCGTGTTGCGGGCGGCATCGCGCCGCCCGTCCCGTCTATGCGTCGTCGGCGGCGTCCGGCACGTCCGGCAACGCACGCGCGCCGGCCTCGGCGGGCGGCAGCAGCGCGGCGAGCACGTCGACCGTGCGCGCGGTCGCGCCGCGGTGACGCGACGCGAAGGCCGCACCGGCCGCGCCCATCGCGATGCGCCGCGCCTTGTCGGCGAACAGCGCGTCGAGCACGTGCGCGAGATCGAGCGGATCCTCGACCTGCATCGCGGCACCTGCCGCGACCGCATCGGCGGTCGCCTGCGTGAAGTTGAACACGTGCGGCCCGATCAGCACCGGCACGCCGACCGCGCATGCCTCGATCAGGTTCTGCCCGCCGAGCGGCAGCAAGCTGCCGCCGATGAACGCGATATCGGCCGCCGCGTAGTACGCGCCGAGTTCGCCCATCGAATCGCCGAGCAACACCGTCACGTCGTCCGGCAGCGGCTCGGCGGCCGGGCGGCCCGCCGCGAGCGCGGCCGCATCGGCGGCCCAGACGGAGCGTCGCACGCACTTGAGCCCGCCGCGCGCGACGAGCGCCTCGACTTCGGCGAAGCGCTGCGGATGACGCGGCACGAGCACCAGCAGCGCGCCGGGCGTGCGCATTTCCGCGAACGCCTGCAGCACCAGCGCCTCTTCGTTCTCGCGCGTGCTGGCGGCGACCCACACCGGCCGCGCGCCGATCGCATCGCGCCACGCATGGCCGCGCGCCGCGAGTTCCGGCGGCGTCGTCATGTCGAACTTCAGGTTGCCGAGCACGGTCACGTTGCGTGCGCCGAGCGTGGTCAGCCGCTCCGCATCGGCCGGGCTCTGCGCGAGCACGCGCGAGAAGCCGCCGAACACGTCGCGCGTCGCCGCGCCGAACTTCGCCGCGCGCCGGAACGAACGCGCGGACATCCGCGCATTGGTCAGCACGAGCGGCACGTCCGCGCGGCGGCACTCGTCGATCAGCGTCGGCCACACCTCGGTTTCCATCACGAGGCCGAGCGTCGGCCGCCATGCGTGCAGGAAGCGCCGCACCGCGCCCGGCATGTCGTACGGCAGGTAGCAGCGCAGCACGCGATCGCCGAAGATCTGTTCGCCGGTCGCACGGCCGCTCGGCGTCATGTGCGTGAGCAGGATGCGCGCATCGGGGCGCGCGCGCAGCAGCGCATCGATCAGCGGCTGCGCGGCACGCGTCTCGCCGACCGACACCGCATGCACCCAGATCAGCGGCGCGCGGTCGTCGCGCGAGCGGCCCGCGACGTGACCGAAGCGCTCGCCGATATGCTCGCGATAGCCGCGCTCCTTGCGCGAGCGCACGTAGAGCCGGATGACAGCGGCCGGCGCGACGAGCCACCACAGCGCGCGATAGATCGCCCTCAGCATGCGGCCGCCCGGAGGTTGCGTCGAAGCAGATGCGCGCTCAAACCAGCGCCCTGCCCGTCAGGCGTTCGAGAATGCCGAGCGGCGCGCATTCGCGGCGAACCATCGCATCGACCGGCAGGAAGAAGGTCTGCTCGAGCATGAACTGGCCGGACATCACAGCGTGCGAAGTCTGATCCGAGAAACATATCCACACGCTGCCCGGCGGAAACGGCATCGTTTGCTGTGGACAAGTCTTCTGGTAGTCGAGATCGGCCTTCATCCCGTCGTGCAGGTTCAGCATCAGGTGGTCGTACGCGCTGCGCGGCGATTTCGTCACGTGCAGCAGGTTCAGCAGCCACGCCGAGCCCGGGAACTGCGGCCGGATCGTCGGCAGGAAACGCTTTGCGACGTCCTCGAACGGCTCGCCGACACGCCACACGCGCGGCACGCCGGCCGGATTCACGTTCGTGAACACGCGCAGGATGCGCTCGCCGTAGTTCGGCCGCGACGGGAACGCGTCGACGTGCAGCCGGCTGTCGTCCTTGCGCCACGACGTCTGGCGCGTCTCGACCTGCATCAGCCGCAGGCTCGTCGGCGCGACGCGCAGCTTGCCGCGGTATTCGGGAAAGAGGCCGTCGACGAGCGTGCCGGCCTGCTGCTGGAAGCGCGCGACCAGCGCGCGCACGGCCGATTGCGTGACGCTGTCGCCGAGCACGCCGGCGAGCGCGCCGCCGTTCGGCGCGAGGCTGATGTTCTTGCGTTTCGGATCGGCGAGCGCCGGATCGAGCAGCGCTTCCTCGCCGCCTTCGATCGCGAAGCGCAGGTGCGGAAAATACAGCACCTTGCCTTCCTCGACCGCGGCCAGCAACTGCTCGCGCGGCGCCGACAGGTTGTGTCCGCTCCAGTCGGCGGACGGGACTTCGATGATCTGGGATTCGCTCATGATCGGTTCGCGTGTGGACAGCGTTACAGGAGACCGAAGCCCGCGAGCGCCGACTTCACCTGCGCGATCGACGGGGGCTGCCCCGCCGTGCCGAGATTGACGACGTTCGGCGACCAGTAGCCGCCGGTCCGCCAGGCCGTCGCGAAATTGTACAGTTCGATCGTCGGACGCTTCAGTGCGGCCGCGATGTGAACCAGACCTGTATCAACCCCCACCGTCGCGGCCGCGCCATCGATCAGCCCGACCACGGCCGGCAACGACAGCTTCGGCGGCACGATCGCCGCCGCGCCGAATTCCTTCGCGAGCCGCTCGCTGGTCGCCCGTTCCGCATCGTTGCCCCACGGCAGCACGAGCGACGCACCGCGCCGCACGAGCGCCTGGCCGAGCTCGATCCAGGCGGCGTCCGGCCACTGCTTGTCGGCGCGCGACGTCGCATGGACGAACACGACGTACGGCACCGGCAGGTTCAGGCCGAGCGCGGCCACCGCGAGCGCCGCCGCACGCGTGTCGAGGCCGAATTCGACCGGATCGGCCGGGGTCGGCGCCGGGTCGTCCAGCGCGGCCGCGACGAGCTGGCGCGAGCGCTCGACCACGTGCGTGCGCGGCGCGATCGGCACACGCTTGCGGTAGAAGAAACGCACCGGCCATTCGTAGCCGGCGCCGTCGGTGCGGTTGCCGAGCCCGACGAGCGGGCCGCGCGCCCAGCTCGCGACCCACGCCGTCTTGATGAGGCCCTGGCAGTCGATCACGAGGTCGTACTGCTCGGCCGCGAGGCGCCGACGGAATGCGCGGATTTCGCGCCACGTCGCGCCCGAGAACGGCTTCTTGCGCCAGCGGCGCAGCGAGAACGGCAGCACGTTGCGCACGCCGTCGACGAGCCGCACGAGGTCGACGAAGCTTTCCTCGACGAGCCAGTCGATCTGCGCATCGGGGTGGCGGCGCCGGATATCTGCGACCACCGGCATGTTGTGCACGACGTCGCCCAGCGACGACACGCGCACGATCAGGATCTTTTGCACGCTGAAAAAACGCCGGCTGGGAGCCGGCGACAGACATAAAGGAGGGATTTTATCCCGCCCGGAGGGCCGGACAGACAAAAAGCGGCCGCGCGCCTGAGGCGCGCGCCGCTTTTCGGGGATGGCGCGACCGGTGTATCGGCCGTCGCACCGTTGGCGGCCCACCGGCCGCCGGCGCTCAGAACGGCAGCTTGACGTCCGGCTTCGCGGCCGTCAGCACGCGGCGGAAGTCTTCCTGGATGCGCTTGAGCCCTTCCTGCGTCTCGGCCTCGAAACGCATCACGACGACCGGCGTCGTGTTCGACGAACGTGCGAGGCCGAAGCCGTCCGGATACTCGACACGCAGGCCGTCGATCGTCACGACTTCCTCGGCGCCGTCGAACTTCGCCTCTTTCTGAAGCTTGTCGATCAGGCGGAAATTCTCGCCTTCGTCGAGCCAGAGCTGCAGTTCGGGCGTGCTCATCGCGTCCGGCAGGCCGTTGAGCAGTGCGCTCGGATCGGCCGTCTTCGCGAGGATCTCGAGCAGCCGTGCGCCGGTGTACAGGCCGTCGTCGAAGCCGTACCAGCGATCCTTGAAGAACACGTGGCCGCTCATTTCGCCGGCGAGCGGCGCACCGGTCTCGCGCAGCTTCGCCTTCACGAGCGAGTGGCCCGTCTTCCACATCAGCGGCTCGCCGCCTTTCGACTTCACCCACTGCGCTAGATGGCGCGTGCACTTCACGTCGTAGATGATCTGGGCGCCCGGGTTGCGCGACAGCACTTCTTCCGCGAACAGCATCAGCTGGCGGTCCGGATAGATGATCTGGCCGTCCTTCGTGACGACGCCCAGGCGATCGCCGTCGCCGTCGAACGCGAAGCCGAGCTCCGCATCGGTGTCCTTCAGCGCCTGGATCACGTCCTGGAGGTTTTCCGGGTGAGCGGGATCGGGGTGGTGGTTCGGGAACGTGCCGTCGATGTCGGTGAAGCGCTCGACGAGTTCGCAGCCGAGCGCCTTGAACAGGCGCGTCGCGAGCGGGCCCGCGACGCCGTTGCCGGCGTCGACCACGAGCTTCAGCGGCCGTGCGAGCTTCACGTCGCCGACGATGCGTGCGATGTATTGATCCGCAACGTCGATTTCTTCAAACGTGCCGCTGCCCGTCTCGAACCGCTCGTCGACGATGCGGCGGTACAGCGCCTGGATCTGCTCGCCGTAGATCGCGGCGCCGCGCAGCACCATCTTGAAGCCGTTGTAGTCGGGCGGGTTGTGGCTGCCCGTGACGACGATGCACGAATCGACGCGGCGCTCGCCGCCCTTCAGCGCCAGCGGTACGTTCGCCGCGAAATAACCGACCGGCGTCGGCACCATGCCGACGTCGACGACGTCGACACCGGCCGCACGCAGGCCGTCGGCCAGCGCGCCGACCAGTTCCGGCCCGGACAGGCGACCGTCGCGCGCGACGACGACCGCGTCGCCGCCCTGCGCACGCACTTCGCTGCCGAATGCCCGGCCGATGCCGCGCGCCGTGTCGACGTCGAGTGTCTTGCCGACCACGCCACGAATGTCATATGCCTTGAAGATGGATTGGGAGATCATCGATTCTCTTCTCTCGGTTGCGTGCATGGAAAATTGTCTGGCTTGCGCGGCCACCGCTCGCGGGCGCCGTGCATGATACTTGCCTGCCGGCACAACACGGCGAGCAACGGCTGGAGCGGCCGCGATCCCACTTATAATCGCGGGTTTTGATGACGCGCATGTCGCCCATTTTAATGCCTAGCCGCTCCGCCGCCGCCCACCCGCCGTTTCCGGCCGCCCTCCGCGCGCGCCGCCGCTGCCGCGCATGCTGAAGCGCTTCGGCAACCCGGACGTCGCGAAGGCCGTCGCGAACCTCGTCTGGCTGGGGCTCGAACGGCTCACGCAGATCGGCGTCGCGATCGCGATCAGCGGACTGCTGGCCCGTTATTTCGGGCCAGATGTGTTCGGCAAATGGCAGTATGCGAATACGCTTCTCCTCGTACTGGCGCCGCTCACCTGGGTGTGCGGCGCGGAAATCCTCGTCCCGACCATCGTCCAGCGCCCGCCCGCCCAGCTCGGCGCGGTGCTCGGCAGCGCGTTCGTGCTGCGCATCGCCGTGTCGGTCGCCGCGCTCGTCGCGACCTGGATCGCGATCGCCGCGGGCGCCTTCGACCCGCTGGTCGGCGCGATGCTCGCGGGCCTCGCGGTCACCATGGTGTTCCGCGAGCCGTTCGTCGGCGTGATCAACGCGTGGCTGCAGAGCATGACCTACAGCAAGCCGCAGCTCGTCACCAGCATGGTCACCGCGCTCGCCAAGGCGCTGCTCGTCTGGCTGTTGGTGCGCGCGGCCGCCGGCCCCGCCCGCTTCGCATGGCTGTGGGCGCTGGAAGCCGCCGCGATCGGCGTCGCCCTGCTGCTGTACTACCGCCATCGTAACGGCGGTGCGCTCGGCTGGACGTTCGACACACCGCTGTTCCGGCACTTTGGGACGGCCGGCACCGTGTTCTGGCTCGGTCTCATATGCATGTATCTGTTCCTGAAGCTCGACCGCCTGATGCTCGAGCGTCACGTGTCGTTCGCCGATCTCGGCCGCTATTCGGCCGCGCAGCAGCTCAACGAGAACTGGATCACGCTCGCGCTGATGCTCGCGCAGACGATCGCGCCCGCCTTCGTCTACCGCGTGCAGGACGTCGCACGGCTGCGCCGCAACATCGTCCGGTTGATCGCGATGACGGCCTGCCTGATGACGGCCGGCGCGCTCGTGCTCGACGCGGCCGCCCCGCTGATCGTCGGCAAGGTGTTCGGCCGCGGCTACGAGGCGTCGGTCGACATCTTCCGTTGGGCCGTCTGGCTGTCCGTGCCGGCCGGCATCGAGGCGATAGGCAATCTTATCGTTCTCAAATATCAAGCAAAATTCGTGTTGCTGACGAAATGGCTGCTCGCGCTGGCGATTGCCGCGCTCGTCAACCTGTTCGCGATCCCGCGGCTCGGCCTGTACGGCGCGCTGGTCGGGCTGGCGGCCGGCTACCTGGCCGCGGCCGCCGTCAACTTTTATTACATCCGTTTCAAGCTGCGAACATGACGCCTCCTGACTGCCCGCCCCCGCTCGACGACGTGGCCGTGCTGATGCCGGCCTACAACGGGCACGACGAAGTCGTCCGGACCCTCGCGTCGTTTCGCGAGGATGCGCCCGTGCACGTGCTGATCGTCGACGACGGCAGCACGCCGCCGATCGTCGCGCCCGACTTGCCGGGCCTGTCGATCGACGTCCTGCGCATGCCGCAAAACGGCGGCATCGAACGCGCGCTGGCGGCCGGCATCGACGCGCTCGCGGCGCGCGGTTTCCGCTACGCGGCCCGCATCGATGCGGGCGATCTCGCCGCGCCGCAGCGCCTCGCGAAAGAGCGCGCCTATCTCGGCGCCCACCCGCGCGTGGCCTGCGTCGGCATGTGGACGCAGGTCGTCTCGCGCGCCGGCGAGCCGCGCTTCATGCTGACGCCGCCCGCCGATCCGCGCACGCTGCGCCGCACGCGCTTCCTGCGCTCGCCGCTCGTGCATCCGTCGGTCATGTTGCGCATCGACGCCGTGCGCGAAGTGGGCAACTATCGTGCGAAGTACCGCGCGGCCGAGGATCTCGATCTTTTTTTACGGTTAATGCAACGCTACGATTGCGCGAACCTGCCGGAACTCGGCCTGTATTACGAGCTTAACGAGGGCGGGATCAGTGCGACCAAACGCCGGCGCCAGCTGGTGTCGACGCTCACGCTGCTGCTGCGCCACTTCAACGTGCTGAACCCGTACGACTGGGCCGGCCTCGCCAAGAACCTGCTGCATTTCGTGACGCCGTACCGCACGCTGCAGCGGATCAAGCAGACGCTATTCGCCGCGCGCCCGTCCGCTTGAGCGCGGATCCGGCCCCTTCGGCATTTTCGACGCTTTATTTTTTTCTTTTTTCATGTCCGCCACCTCCCCGCTGCGCATCGCGCTCGTCTGCAACACGGCCTGGGCGATCTACACGTACCGCCACGGTTTGATCCGTGCGCTCGTCGCGCGCGGCGCCGAGGTCGTCGTGATCGCGCCGCACGACCGCACGGTGCCGTTGCTCGAGCAGATGGGCTGCCGCTACGTGGCGCTCGCCGTCGCGTCGAAAGGCACGAGCCCGCGCGAGGATCTCGGCACCCTCGCCGCGCTGGTGCGCCACTACCGGGCGCTACGCCCCGATCTCGTGTTTCATTACACGATCAAGCCGAACATCTACGGCTCGGTGGCCGCGTGGCTCGCGCGCGTGCCGTCGATCGCGGTGACGACGGGCCTCGGCTACGTGTTCATCCAGAAGAGCCGCGCGGCGAGCGTCGCGAAGCGCCTGTACCGGTTCGCGTTCCGCTTCCCGCGTGAAGTGTGGTTCCTGAACCGCGACGATCTCGCGACCTTCACCGACGAGCGGTTGCTCGCGCATCCCGACCGCGCGCGGCTGCTGCACGGCGAAGGCGTCGATCTCGAACAGTTCGCGCCCGTGCCGCTGCCGGCCGGCGACGCGCCCGTCTTCATCCTGATCGGCCGGCTGCTGTGGGACAAGGGCGTGCGCGAATACGTCGAGGCCGCGCGCGTCGTGCGCGAGCGCTTCCCGAACGCGCGCTTCCAGCTGCTCGGGCCGCTCGGCGTCGACAATCCGAGCGCGATCGGTCGCGCGGATGTCGATGCGTGGGTCGACGAAGGCATCGTCGAGTATCTCGGCGAAGCGCACGACGTGCGCCCGCACATCGCGGCGGCCGATTGCGTCGTGCTGCCGTCGTACCGCGAAGGCGTGCCGCGCACGCTGATGGAGGCATCGGCGATGGGCCGGCCGATCGTGGCGACCGACGTGCCGGGCTGCCGCGACGTCGTCGCCGACGGCGAAACGGGCTTTCTGTGCCGCGTACGCGACGGCGCGAGCCTCGCCGAACAACTGAATCGCATGATCGCGCTCGGGCCGCAAGGCCGTGCGGCGATGGGCGCACGCGGCCGGCACAAGGTCGCGGCGGAATTCGACGAACAGCAGGTCGTCGAACGCTACCGGGAGACCATCCATTCGTTGACAGGATTCACACTCTAAGGAGCGCAACAGCAATGACCGCTAAAGGCACCATCCTCGTCACCGGCGGCGCGGGCTATATCGGCTCGCACACGGCCGTCGAGCTGCTCGACAACGGCTACGACGTCGTGATCGTCGACAACCTCGTCAACAGCAAGGCCGAGTCCGTGCGACGCATCGAGCGCATCACGGGCAAGACGCCCGCGTTCCACCAGGTCGACGTGTGCGACGAAGCCGCGCTCGCGAAGGTGTTCGACGCGCACCCGATCACCGGCACGATTCACTTCGCGGCGCTCAAGGCCGTCGGCGAATCGGTCGCGAAGCCGCTCGAGTACTACCAGAACAACATCGGCGGCCTGCTCGCCGTGCTCAAGGTCATGCGCGAGCGCAACGTCAGGCAGTTCGTGTTCAGTTCGTCCGCGACCGTGTACGGCGTGCCCGAGCGCTCGCCGATCGACGAATCGTTCCCGCTGTCCGCGACCAACCCGTACGGCCAGTCGAAGCTGATCGCCGAGCAAATCCTGCGCGATCTCGAGGTATCGGACCCGTCGTGGCGGATCGCGACGCTGCGCTACTTCAACCCCGTCGGCGCGCATGCGAGCGGGCTGATCGGCGAGGATCCGGCCGGCATTCCGAACAACCTGATGCCGTACGTCGCGCAGGTCGCGGTCGGCAAGCTGGAGAAGCTGCGCGTATTCGGTTCGGATTATCCGACGCCGGACGGCACGGGCGTGCGCGACTACATCCACGTGGTCGATCTCGCGAAGGGGCACATCGCCGCGCTCGACGCACTGGCGAAGCGCGACGCGAGCTTCATCGTGAACCTCGGCACGGGCCAGGGCTACAGCGTGCTGGAAGTCGTGCGCGCGTTCGAGAAGGCATCGGGCCGCCCGGTGCCGTACGAGCTCGTCGCGCGCCGGCCGGGCGACATCGCCGAATGCTATGCGAACCCGCAGGCCGCGGCCGACATCATCGGCTGGCGTGCAACGCTCGGCATCGAGGAAATGTGTGCCGACCACTGGCGATGGCAGGAGGGCAACCCGCGCGGTTTTGTATAATCCGCTGTCCATTTTTCGAGCGATCCCATGCTCAGCTTCGCGTCCGGCTTCATCGTCTCCCTGCTCGTCACGCTGTTCATCGTGCGCTACGCGCACCTTCACGAGAAATTCTCGGTCGACAGCGATCTGGCCGGCGTGCAGAAATTCCACGTGCGGCCCGTGCCGCGGGTCGGGGGCATCGGGATCCTCGCCGGGGTCGTCGTTGCCGCGCTGCTCCTGTCGCGGCGCTATCCGACGATCGCCGGCAGCATTCTCGGGATCGCCGCCTGCGGAATGCCGGCGTTCCTGTCAGGGCTCGTCGAGGACCTGACCAAGCGCGTGTCGCCGCGCGCACGGCTGCTCTGCACGATGGGGGCGGCCGCGCTGGCGTTCTGGCTGATGGGGATCGCCGTCACGCGCATCAGCGTGCCGCCGCTCGACTTCCTGCTCCACTACGTCGCCATCTCGGCGTTCATCACGGTGCTCGCGGTTGCGGCGCTGGCGAACGCGATCAACATCATCGACGGCTTCAACGGGCTCGCGTCGATGGTCAGCTTCATGATGTTCGCTTCGCTCGCGTACGTCGCGTTCCACGTCAACGACCCGGTCGTGATGTCCGCGTCGATCATCATGATGGGCGCGGTGCTCGGGTTTTTCCTGTGGAATTTCCCGGCCGGGTTGATCTTTCTCGGCGACGGCGGCGCGTATTTCATCGGGTTCATGCTGGCCGAGCTTGCGATCATGCTCGTGATGCGTAATCGCGAAGTGTCCGCTTGGTATCCGGTGCTGCTGTTCATGTATCCGATCTTCGAGACCTGCTTCTCGATCTATCGGAAGAAGTTCATCCGCGGGATGTCGCCGGGGATTCCGGATGGTGTGCATCTGCACATGCTCGTGTACAAGCGGTTGATGCGGTGGGCGGTGGGGACGAAGCATGCGCACGATCTGACGCGGCGGAATTCGCTCACTTCGCCTTATCTTTGGCTCCTGTGCCTCGTTGCCGTGATTCCAGCGACACTGTTCTGGCGGCATACCGTGCATCTGTTCGTTTTTGTCGTGCTGTTCGCGCTGACGTATGTGTGGCTGTACATCAGTATCGTGCGGTTCAAAGCGCCGAGGTGGATGGTGGTGAGGAAGGCAAAGCGCAGACATTGAGTGTAGCTGGCGTGTCGTCCCGCAGGCTCGCGCAACGATACGGCGCCCGACGGCGGACAAGCCGCCGTTGCCGACGGGATCATGACGGCGCCGCAGCGACTCGACGAATGGACTGCTAACTTCCCGAAGTGTTCGTGCTCCAGCGGGGGGCTTGTGTATAGATCACGACGTTACCGTCGTCCTGAACGTACACAGCCGCGCCTGAATTGCCACCAGTGCCGGAATTCCAGAGCGGCGCCCCCGCTGCACTGTAGATGACAAGATTGCCGTCCCCTTGCATCACCGCACTGGCACCCGAATGACCAACGGTACCGGAATTCCATACCGGAGTGCCCTGGCGAAGCAGAACCAGGTTCCCGTCGCCCTGCATGACGAGCACGTTGGCACCGTTGCCTGACGTAAAACTCTGGCCGTTGCTGATCGCGACGCCTCCCTTCCAGACGGCCGGTCCACTCGAGGAACTCGCCAATCCCGTCGTGGCGGTCGACGTGGCAAATATCGGAAAGTACGATCGGTATATCACCATGTTGCCGTCGTCCTGCACGGCAAGATACTGATCATAAGATGCGCCGTTGGTCGACGAGAACCACAGTGCCGTGCCGCTCGCGCTGTAGACCACAAAGTTGCCGTCGGTCTGGAAGACGGCATTCGCTCCGGCGTTTCCGTACGTCCCGGAACTCCACACCGCGGCACCATTGGTCGCGTTGTAAAGGACGAGGTTGCCGTCATCCTGCATGGCCAGCTCATGGCTTTGGGAAGCCGAATACACGACTTGCCCGGGCTTGAGCATCGTCCCTCCGTTGATCACGCCGCCGTAGATCGGAGCCGTCGGAGCGCATATCGCAGAATACAGCACACTCACGTTCGGCGAGCCCCAACCGGTCACGAAGTCCCATCCCGAACCTGCACTGTATGCGCCGTTGCTGCCGTTCGTGATATCGCGAAAGATAGACCCGATCGTTGATTGAGCGCTGTATATGGTGGGTGCCGCGAACCCGAGGCTCGTCGCGCAACTGCCGGACAGCAGGCGCGCCCAGGTCGCGGCAAACAGCGGCGCGGACAGGCTCGTCCCTCCCACCGTCTCGAATTGTCCGTTGACGATGACCGATGCGCCGCTGTTGGGATCGGCATCAAACGCAAGATCCGGCAGGCCGCGAAACGCCCGCCCCTTGAGCGCGGGTACGTTCGACTGCCACGACGGAATCGGCTCAAAGCCGCTGCTGCCGCCACCGCTGGAGTCCCAGGCCGTCTCGCCGGCGTAGCTTCCATTCCCGTTCGTATAGAGGGTCGTGCCGCCTACGGATACGACATAGGGTGAACTAGCTGGGTATTGGACCGACGTGCCGGTACAGCCATAGGCCACGCTGCCCGAATCCCCGGAACTCACCGAGAACGTCTGTCCCTGCGCGACGGCGAGTTCGAACAGCGTGTCGATGGTGGCCGTCGGCGCCCAGTTCTCGCACCCGCCGATCGACATGTTGATGACCCGGGCGGTGTTGTCGCTCACGGCTCGATTGATCGCGAGCGCCATATCACTCCACGCGAACGACGACGCAACGTAAAAATTGAGCTGCCTGACACCACCGGACATTCCGACAATGGCCTGACTATCGAGCGACCATTCGACGCTCGAGCCCGTGTCGGCGCTCGGTAGTCCGGCATGGATCACCGAAACGGGTACGGCAGACAAATGGTTGTTGCTTTCGAACGTCGCAAGGTCGATGACGGGTTGCGTCACATCTCCCTCGGCAATGATGCCGACCGTGGTATTGCCAGCCGTCGGCGCGCTGCCGACGGAATAAATGCCAGGAAAGGCCGTCGGGTTGTGGCCGACCGTGACCGCGGAGGTGATTGGCGAGGTACTGGCGCGCGGCACAGCCCCGGCATTTGAAGCGCGCACGAAATTCGGATGCAGGCGAGTCGCTGTATCGAGCCCGAGCACGCGTTGAACGACTGCGCTGATCGCATCGGGCACCGTCTCGGGGGCAGTGTTGATATGCGTACGGGTACCGTCCGCCATCGCGACCGGTACGAGCGACGTCTGGAACACGCCGGATATTACGCCGGCCGGAGCATCGGCTTCGACGATCATGTTGTTGTCGGCCACCGTGATGTTCGTGAAGCCTTTACTTCCTAAATAGGCCTTCACGGTGGCGACCTGGTTCGCGGTGGGTGCGTATTGCGCGGCAATCTGCGTGGAAGTCAGCACGGTCCCGAAGCGGGCGCTTCCGGGCGTCCGTGCTTGCTCAAGAAAGCGACTCAACCCGGCTTCGTTATTCAGCTTCAGCAGCAGCACAACATGGATCGGCGCTGTCGCGCTCATCGGCACTGCACTCACCACGTTACCTGCCGCTCGCAGCGCCGACATTTTTTCGGTCTGCGCCGTACCCGCCGTTAGACTTGCATCGTCGCCGCCGCAGCCAGCAAGTGCGAGCACCATGAGTGCCGCACTCATTCCCCTGACAATATGTTCCACTTTCATCGGATTGGTATCGAACGTAGATTACTTATTGGTTTTTATCTTTTGTTCTTTACGGCAATCGCGCGGCTATCTTGAGGAAAACATATGCAAGAATCGGCTGATCGTCAAATATGCAGACTTATCGAACCCTATGCTCGTTCAGCGCAATTTGGGCCGCGGGTCGCTCCCCGACGGACGCGACATCAGGCCGGCGATGTTGCAAAACTGAAAGCATCACATTCGCCATGCATAGAGCCAATTTCGTTCGCGGTGATTCCGCGATGAAACAAAAAAAATGCCGTTCAGTTCTCGACTGAACGGCAACGATTTCGCGACCACCAGCTATTTCAGTGCAATCGATTACGGCCCGATCACTGGTTCACAATGGCCCGTCTCGGCACACTTTGCAGAACCGGTGCGACGACCGTCTGATACTCCGGCACCCAGCGCCGCAAATCGCGCCGCACCTCGTCGTCACTGAGCACGCGATGCTGCATCAGCCACGGCAACAACTCATCGAGCAGATGGTCCGGCACTTCACGAGCACGGGCGATCCGCAGTTTCGGATGCGGTGTGCGCGTAGTCGTTTCGTCGTCCGCAAGCAATTCCTCATAAAGCTTCTCGCCGGGCCGCAAACCCGTGAATTCGATCCGGATCTGCCCTTCCGAGAAGCCGTAGAGACGAATCAGGTCGCGCGCGAGGTCGACGATCTTCACTGGCTCGCCCATGTCGAGAATGAAGATCTCGCCGCCGCGCCCCATGCTCGACGCCTGCAGCACGAGTTGCGAGGCTTCCGGAATCGTCATGAAAAAGCGCGTGATCTCGGGATGCGTGACCGTCACCGGCCCGCCCTTTGCGATCTGCTGCTGGAACTTCGGGATCACGCTGCCGGCACTCCCGAGCACGTTGCCGAAGCGCACCGTCTCGAACTGCGTGCCATCGCTCGTCTGCTGCAACGCTTGGCACGCCATTTCTGCAAGGCGCTTGCTCGCGCCCATCACATTGGTCGGGTTGACAGCCTTATCGGTCGAAATCAGCACGAAGTGGCGCACATCGTGACGGATCGCCGCGCGCGCAACGCGGTACGTGCCCAGCACGTTGTTACGCAGCGCCTGCCACGCGTTGTGCTCCTCCATCAGCGGCACATGCTTGTACGCGGCCGCGTGGAAAACGATATACGGCGCATAGCGCAGCATCACTTGATCGAGGAGCAGCGAATCCTTCGCATCGCCAATGATCGGCACGACGGGCTGATCGGGAAAGCGCTCGCGCAACTCCTCGGCGAGCCGGTACATCCCATACTCGGAAAGATCGAACGCGACCAGTTGCGCCGGCTTGAAGCGGAGGATCTGCCGGCACAGCTCGGAACCTATCGAGCCGCCCGCCCCCGTCACCATCACGACGCGTCCGTGCAGCAATGCCTCGACATGCGGGGTGTCGATCGTCACGGTATCGCGGCCAAGCAAATCCTCGAGATCGATGCTGCGTACCTGCGACAGCACCCCTTGCCCCGGCATCAGCGCGGTCAGCGACGGCAGCACCATTGCCTTGATGCCGGCGCGCACGCATAGCGTGGCGACGCGGCGCTGCGTTTCGACAGATGCCGACGGAATCGCGATGATCGCGTATTCGACCTTCATCGTGTCGGTCCAGTGCTTCAGGTCGTTGAACGAGCCGAGCACCTTGTAGCCGTAGATCTCGCGCCCCTGCTTGGTCGGATCGTCATCGAGGAGGCCGACCAAGCGCCATTCTCCCGAACGCGACAGCTCACGGGCGAGACTCGCACCGGCCGTGCCGGCGCCCAGCACGAGCACCGGCTTGCCCTGCCCGACCAGCCCGCCGTACAGATAGAACTCCTTCGTTGCGCGATACAGCGCGCGGGCGCCGCCCATCACGAGGAATAGTATCAGCGGCGACACAAGCAGCACCGAGCGCGGGATAATCGGTGACGGCTGGAACATGACGGCGCCTATCATCACGATCACGCCGCCGCCGATCACCGCCTTCGAAATCCGCATCAGGTCGGGAAGGCTCGCGAACACCCACAGGCCGCGATACAAGCCGAACACGTGAAACATCAGTGCATAGACGGGCAGCACCCAGACGAGTGCCGTCAGCGCGCCATCCATGAAATTGGACGGAACGCTGCCGTTAAATCGAACGAGATAAGCGAACAACCATGCGGCGAGGACCGCCGTCAGGTCAAATAGGAAAGCGCTTAGAGAAAGCCATGATGCTTTGGATCGCAACATCGGCGGGACACCTCAAGAGTTATTTTCGGCGGCCGATTGGAACCGGCGCCAGCGCATGTCGATCACCAGTCCGATACATGCCAGGACACCATACCATGCGAAGAACGACAGCCACTGCTGCAGTTCCGGGCGGCCCTTTGCCCACAAGGCGACGATTATGCCCGCGAGCATGACGAGGTACCAATAAAGGGCGGTCCGACGGTGACCTATGCCCGCTCGGACCATCCTTTGATAATAATGCTCGCGATGTGCCTGCCAGAATTTTTCGCCGCGTAACAGACGTCTCAAAAGTGTTACAGATGCGTCGGCGATAAAGGGCGCGAACACTAGTGCCGGAAACCAGACTGGCCAGACACCGGTTCGCCAGCCCCAGTAGCCGAGCCCACCGGCCAGGAATCCCAGCGGAATCGAGCCAGCATCGCCGAGAAACAATCGGGCCGGGTGGAAATTGAGCAGCAGGAAGCCGAACGCCGCGCCTGCGATGGCCGAAGCGGCCACGGCCAGATCCGGCGACGGCGTCGCGCCGATCAGCGCGGCGACCGCGTATGCGCCGAAACCGAACAGCGCCATGCCGCCCGCTAGGCCATCAGCACCGTCCATGAAGTTGTACAGGTTCGTCAGCCAAACCATCGCGAAACCGATGCCAGCCAGCAGCCACCACGGCGCGTCGGCGGGAAAGGCGACAATCAGCGCGACAACCGCCACCAGATGCGCCGAAAACCGCACGCGAGCCGGCAACCCGCGCCGGTCGTCGATCTGGGATATCGCCGCGAGCCCGGCCGTGGCGAGGGCGATCAGCCACAGGTGCGGCGCCAGTGTGAATAGCGCGACGATGCATACCGGTACGATGCCCCATCCGCCGACGCGCGGCGTTGGCAGCGTATGGAGCGAACGATCGTTCGGAATATCGGTGGCAAGGCGCCACGCGAGGCCGGTCGCGAGCAACGTGCGCAGGATAACCGTCGACGTAATGGCGGCAGCCACCGCCACCACACCGGGCCATGTGGAAATCGGGAAATGCATGTCGGCTATTGTTGTGTATCGCGCGAACGATACCATGCGGCGGTCGCTTCGAGGCCCTCTCGTGTCGTATAAGGCGGATGCCAGCCGAGCACACGCGTGATCCGGCCCGTATCGAGCTGTAGGCTACCGGTCAGGCGGTCGATCGCTGCACGGCGGCCGGTCAGCGCACCGAGCGCCCGCAGTACGGCTGACGGAACGGCGATCAGCCGCGCCGGCTTGCCAAGCGCGTCGCCGACCAGACGCAATAGCCCCGTGACCGACGGTGCGTCATCGTCGGCAACGTGAAAACATTCGCCGGCCGCGCGCGGATCGATCGCGCATTGCAGCAACGCGTCGGCAAGATTGTCGACGTAGATGACGCTGCGGCGTGCCGAGATGGAGCCCAGCGGCAGTGGCATCCCGCGCGCGACCGCGTCCATCATGCGCAGGAAGTTAGCACGGACGGACGGACCGTAGACGAGCGGCGGTCGCACGACCACGACATCGAGCCCGTTCGAGCCACCGAACTGCGCGAGCTGCCGCTCGGCGCGCAACTTCGAGCGCCCATAGGGATCCTGCGGGTCAGGTTCGGCCGCTTCCGACAACGGTTTCCCTCCATCGCTCTCGCCGACCGCCTTGATGCTGCTGGCGTAGACGATGCGACGCACGCCGTGATGGCGGGCGGCTTCGGCAAGACGCAGCGTACCGACGACATTGGTCGCCTCGAATGCGGCGTCGGGGTTCGGCGACTCGTCGCGCATCACATGCACGCGGGCAGCGAGATGAATGACGGCGTCGACCGCGATGTCAGTCGGCCACCCCTCGTCAAGGCCGTCGAAATCCGCTGCACCATGCACCCATTCGCGCACGCCGTCGACGCATCCCCCCGGGCGTCGCACCCATGCCGTGACCGTATGTCCGGCGTCCAGCGCGCGGCGACAGACTGCGCGCCCGACGAAGCCGTTCGCGCCAGTGACGACAAGATGGCTCACCACAGCCTCCAGCCGAAGCGGTTGTAAAACTTGAAGGCCGACGCGACGAACATGCGGATATGCGTGAAGCCCTTGCGGGATGCACCGCCGCCGTGGTGAATCACCCGGACCGACGGAACGTATGCAACGCGCGTGACGTCATGCGTGCGCAGGCTCAGGTCGTAGTCCTCGAAATACAGGAAGTAACGCGGATCAAAGCCGTCCAGTTTCTTCAAAACGTCGACGCGAAACAGCATGAAGCAACCGCTGACGATAGGGGGGTCCCAGAAGACCTCCCGCGCGTTGATCCGGTCCCGAAGCTCGTATCGGTCGAGGCGTCGTGCAAACCGCCGCCGCACGCCTGCAGGTGCGAAGCCGCGCAACAGGAGATCCATCAATGACGGATAGCGGCGGCAAAGATACTGCTGTCGTCCTTCGTCATCGCCGATCCATGGGGAGACGAGGCCCGATTCTGGGTGCGCCTCGAGGAACGCGAGCCCGACCGACAGGGTGGTCCTGTCGAGGTCGATGTCGGGGTTCAGGATCAGATGGAACCGCCCGACCGCTTGATCGATTGCGAGGTTGTGGCCTCGACCGTAGCCAACGTTACCCTGGCCGGACACGATCTCGCAGGCCACGCCCCGCGCCCGGAGCGACTCGATGGCTTCTGGCAGCGCGTCCAGTCCGCCGTTGTCGACCAAGTAGAGAATGATCGGCAGGCCAGGGCGAGCGCTGCGCAATTCGTCGCAAGCGACGCCGAGGCTGGTCAGCGTGTGCTCAAGCTGCGCGCGATCCGGCCGGTAGACGACAATCGAAACAGAAAGGCCATCGGCAGAAAAGGATGACGCGAGGTCGAGGGGCATCAAGAGTGCGGCGGTGTCGGATGTGGAGGAAACCAGGCCATCGCGTTTAAGACGGCGCCGCGCAAGTTTGCTCAAATTTGCCGCTTCAGGCAACCCGATGTTGCGACCCCATGTACGTGCCCAACAGGCCATGGCGACAGTTTGATCCTCGCGCACCACAGCGAAATCAGGTTCTCTGGATGTTAGAATTCGTCCATTGCGGCCAGCAACACATGCCCCGGCAAACGCCCACTGCGGCGGCCAACCCGATGCAATCCTCAAACGAGGACGTGTACCGGTGCATGTAGCGGCACACCGAAACTTCCATTTACGAACCAATCAAACAGCACATGACAGTCGCAATCGTTACCGGCATTACAGGTCAGGATGGGGCTTACCTCGCGCAGCTTCTCCTCGAGAAAGGCTATACCGTGTACGGCACCTATCGCCGTACCAGTTCAGTAAATTTCTGGCGAATCGAGGAGATCGGTATCGTTGGTCATCCTGATCTTCACCTGCTCGAATACGATTTGACTGACCTGGGATCGAGCATTCGCCTGCTTCAAACCACGCAGGCGACGGAAATTTACAACCTCGCGGCGCAGAGTTTCGTCGGGGTGTCGTTCGATCAGCCCTCTACAACCGCGCAGATTACCGGTCTCGGAGCACTGAATCTGCTCGACGCCATTCGGATTGTCAACCCGAAGATTCGCTTCTATCAGGCCAGTACGTCGGAAATGTTCGGGAAGGTCCAGGCCGTTCCCCAGATAGAAAGCACACCTTTCTATCCACGCAGCCCGTACGGTGTCGCCAAGCTTTATGCACACTGGATGACGGTCAACTACCGCGAAAGCTACGACATCTTCGGATGCAGCGGCATTCTGTTCAATCACGAATCGCCGCTGCGTGGCAAAGAGTTCGTCACGCGCAAAATCACGGATAGTCTTGCAAAGATTCGCCTGGGCAAACAGGACGTGCTGGAACTCGGCAATCTCGACGCCAAACGCGACTGGGGATACGCAAAGGAATACGTCGAAGGGATGTGGCGCATGCTTCAGGCTGCTCGCCCTGATACCTACGTGCTTGCCACGAACCGCACCGAAACTGTCCGGGATTTCGTTTCCATGGCTGCGCAGGCGGCCGGCTTCGACCTCGCCTGGGAAGGCAGCGGTGAAAAGGAGGTCGGAGTCGATACCCGTTCCGGCAAGTCTATCGTCAGGATCAGCCCGAAGTTTTATCGCCCTGCGGAAGTCGATTTGCTGATCGGCGATCCGGCCAAGGCACGCGAAGAACTCGGCTGGACGCCGCAAACCACACTGGAGCAACTGTGCCAAATGATGGTCGAGGCCGATATCCGCCGAAACGAAGCCGGCGCCTCGTTTTAAAGCATGGCAAAGGTCTTTGTAACGGGATTGGACGGGTTTACCGGTCGCTATCTGGCGGCCGAATTGTCGCAATCTGGCCATGACGTTTGCGGGATCGTTCGTGCGGAAACAGCCAATATCCCGGGGCGAGTGCACGTCTGCGATCTTCTCGATCGCGAGAACCTGAGGCAAATACTGTCATCGGAACAACCCGATGCGATTGTGCACCTCGCTGCAATCGCGTTTGTGCAACACGGCACGGCGGGGGATATCTATCAGACCAATGTCGTCGGTACCCGAAACCTCCTCGACGCATTGGAGCACTCGGGATGCGAGCCTCGATCGGTGTTGCTTGCGAGCAGCGCCAATGTATACGGCAATTGCGATCGGGAAATCATCGACGAACAGACTCCCCCTGCCCCGGTCAACGACTACGCCATCAGCAAGTTCACGATGGAACTGGTCGCCCGGATGTGGGAAGGCAAGCTCCCGATCGTCATTGCGAGACCGTTCAATTACACCGGCGTCGGGCAAGACAACCGATTCCTTCTCCCCAAGATCGTTGCCCATTTCCGCGACAAGGCGGAGCGCATCGAGCTAGGTAATCTGCACGTCGTGCGCGACTTCTCGGACGTTCGCACAGTGGTGTCCGCGTATCGCCGATTGATCGAAGGGGATTTCGCGGGGCGAACCTTCAACGTTTGCTCCGGTGTCGGACATTCACTGCAGGATATTCTGGCAATAGCGCGTGAACTGACTGGTCACGACCCGGAGATATGTGTGAATCCGCAGTTCGTACGCGCGAACGAGGTTCACAAGCTGATCGGAAATTGCCAGGCGCTTACGCGCGCAGTGGGCATGATCGACTCCATTCCGCTGCGAGATACATTGGAATGGATGCTGACCGCGGCCTAGCCGACAATCGCATCGTCGTGGACGCATCGATCACGGCAACACGATAAAGGAAGGCCCGATGAAAACTACTCACCATCGGGCATCCGTGCGATTGAAACGCATTGAATCACACATCGCTCGTCCCTATGACAAGCAGCCACTGGCCAACGTATCTTGGATTTGCCCGAAGCGCTTGTCGGTGGTGCCCACTCAACGAACAAGCGAATACGCAAACGCTATCGAAACCGCAGCAGATCGGACGCCGCCACCGCGACGCCCAGCCTGCCATACCCATAGCCATTGCTCGTCAAAAAATAGGCGCCCTTCCGCACGCGAAGAAAAGCCGACATGACGCCAACTCCTATCGCCTGAAATTCGGCTGCTGTGCGAAACGGAAGAGAGCTTCAACCATCAATCGACGGAAATAGCATCCATCAATTCAAGGACGCCCTTTCTAAAATGAGGCAGGGAATAACGCTTCACATCTTCACGGGCCCGAGCCGCTATCGCTTCCAGATCCGGGTGACCAAACATCTCCATTAGCCTTTCGGTGCGGGCGGCCAGCTCGTTCGCGTCACGGAAATAATATCCATTGACTCCGTTATTGACGATCTCGGGTTGCCCTCCTTGCGGCATTACCACCGGCACACATGCCGCGGCCATCGCCTCACACGTCGTCATACCAAAGTGCTCCATTCGCTCCGGGAACGACTCCGCATCTTCTCCCCAACCCGATCCATGCCAGAAAATGCTTGCCTTTGCATATTCCTGCTTCAGCACGTCCGCAGAAATATTGCCAAGGATTTTTACAGGATACCCCTTCGCAAGATCATTCACCTCTCGAAAATACTCAATATCATCGACGGTATTCAAATTGACGCTGCCGGCTAGATGATACTCCCATCCCTCCGGAACACGTCCACTGTCGCACATGGCACGAAAAGCGCGCAAGAGCTCAAGATGTTTCTTGTTGTGCCCATCCTTCCCACCGTGAAAGAAGCGGCCCACGCTCAGAATGACACGTGATTTTCCCGAACTTTCGATATCCATGTAGCGTTCCACGTCGATGGGCGGTGACAGCACGACTCCCTTGCATCCCCAGCGGCGATTGAGCCATTCAGTCGTGAATTCAGAAATCGAAATTTTGATCTGATAGCTCGAAATGAATTCGTTACTTCCGCGTTGGATCCTTCCGTATGCTCGCGAAGCCAGTCTTGCTCCGGCCTTTCCGAGCAGTCGCGGCGATCGCCCCATCGCGCCAAGCACGGAAGCCAAGGCTTTACGCCGCGGCCCCATGGGACGGGGCGACAATTGATGCGGGAAAAAGACCACGTAAATGGATGATTTCGCCTGCGAAATCATGGAAGAGCAGTATGTCGAATTAATAAATAAATCGTAGTCAGCCGATCTTGGTGCCAGCTGCGCACAGGAGTCGCCAGGCCACTCAACCCAGCGTGCGCGAGAAAGATCCAGATTCATACGAGCCTGAAATTCATTCACGTCGATCTTCGTAGTGTGAATGAGATCGACCTCATGGCCTTCACTTAATATTTGAGCAATGGTTCCGGTGTATTTCTCACCCCCACCCATCGTGCTCCAATATCTATTATAAATTCCGATTTTCATTCCAACCTGCCTTATAGTCGATCCAGTGGGGTACCTTTGAAGCCCCATCGCCGCAAAAGCGTTCCTGGAACTTTCTTGACCAAGTCAATCTGCAGACGAAGACGCAACCCGAACTCCGCGCGCGCGCTGATCGTGACCACCACCAACAGCATTACGCACCCACGCCACACATGCCCGCGCACAACGCGCAACCTCGATCAGATAGCTGCTCATCGCCACACGTAGCGAAGCATGCTTGAAGCGAATCAGTACGTGATTGCGGGAAACGTAGTAGATGAACATAGGAGACCACTCCACACTGGACCCAGTATGGATATGGCGCACGACGCTCGTCGGCACATATCGGAGCACACCGCCAGCCCGCCGGATGCGCCAGCAAAGGTCCGCGTCCTCGTAATACATAAAAAATCTGGAGTCGAATAGACCCGCTCGCTCAAGGGCGGTACGTTTTATAAGCATTGCCGCACCGCAAAGCGCCTCAGCGTCTTCCTCCTGATCATACTGTCCGCGGTCAGGTTCGTAGATTCCACGGTCACTGGCATCACCGCTTTCGCTCAACCGGGTACCGGTGTTATTCAACAAGTCGAAGCTCGCGCCACTCACCAACGCGCGCGGGATACGCAACAGGTGCTCATCGAACTCCGACGACAGCAGGCCGTGACCAATCTGCGTGCCAGCCAGTTCGACACTGAACGATGTTCCTGCTCCCGCTTCCATTCCCGAAACGATCAATGACAGTTGATACTCGTCGTCGCTATCCGCTACCGGCATCACAGGCAATAACAGTCTTGCCTCGCCCGATGTCCAGCGAACGCGCCTCCCCGCCAACTGCTCACTTCCCCAAAAACCCGAGGCAAAAACAGTCTTCCGATAGTCGCACCCCACGAACGCACTATTCTCGTCCAACAAGAGGCCCAGTTCGCGCTGATCGGGGGACAGTCCTTTTTCTGACGGCTTGAAAACATCACTCTTGACTACGACTTCGACATATTTGCGAAAAAATACCAGTTTCGAGCCCGTCGCCCATACCTTCGGATCGCGTACCAGCGCCGTCACCAATTCGCGAAGCCATTTCGGATCCACCTCGGTATCGTTATTGATAAGCCCAATCAGATCGCCATTCGCAGCTTGCATGCCGAGATTATTTCCACCGGCAAAGCCAAGATTCCTGCTCGATTTAACGATACGTACGCTGGGAAAGTGTTCGGCAACGTAATCGATCGAAGCATCGCTCGACGCATTATCGACCAAGATAATTTCATATCTCGGGTAATCAGTCTGCGTCAGACTCCGCAACAGTCCCGGCAAGAATCTGAGGCCATTGAAATTCACAACAATCAGGCTGACGAGCGGCACCATTTCCTTGAAAGCTGCGTTCTCTACCACCTGATCGCGCATGCTATCGATCTGTGCCGCCACCTCCAACCGTTCTCCTTCCATCACGGAAATTCTGGCCTGGTATTCATGTGCAACACGCTCGACCTCCCTCCCCCATGCCATATCCTTGGATTTCAGCATGGCGTCTCGTTCAGTCGCGATGCGATCGATTTCCGCCCCGTAGTCTTTTATTACTTGCTGAAGGTATTTTTCCCATGCCTGGTCCTTATCCTTCAACAGGCCATCACGCTCCAGAGCGATACGCTGAATCTCCGTTTGATAATCCGAAGATACGCCTTGCACTCGAGATTCGACATAACCTTCGACCTCGAACATTGACGGCGCAAATTCCGGCACCTGACCATTTGACGCCACGGCAATGAAATAGACGGGTTCACGAGGCAATTCGGCCTCCCGGACGTCATGCGCTCCGTTACCTGTTCCGGTCCAGAAGTGTCGTCCGGCTTTACCGACACTCCCATCCATGCGCGCGATCAGCGAGCCAAATGCTGCTCGCTGCCCGTAAATGTCGACGTGGGAAAAATGATGCGATAACAAGCTCTTGAATTCATCCAAGTACAATTCTTTGACGTGAAACGAATTCTTGAATCCGGGTTTTTCAGAATACTCATACTTGTCCGGGCTGGAGATGATCAAAACCCCGTCCTCGCGCAGCACCCGGGAAATCTCGAGCATCATCTCTTCATGCTGATCATGGTGCTCGATCGTTTCGAAGCTCACCACCACATCAACACTGTGATCAGGGAGAGGGATTGCCGCGCATGACCCAGTTTCGAAACGAAGATTCGGTTGGCGATAATGCACGCTTGCATGTTCAACAGTAACACTGTCGATATCCACGCCGATGACGCTACGCGCACTCAACGCCATCAGCCCGGAGCCATATCCCTCGCCGCACGCGATGTCAAGGACATCCTTTCCCTTGACGAGTTCGCTAACAAGATAATATCGATGGTAGTGTTCCATCTCTATCTCGCCGGCCACGCCCGGCACGAACCGTTCTCCGGTGAAATCCATGCTTCGATCCCCTTGCTCGCTCGGATAAGACATCATATAGCTTCCAAAATAATCTCTTTCATAGGCACACCAAACAAGCCTATGCACGTCGAGCTGGAATGGACCTGAAGAATCATCGCATCATGCACCCAGTGGTGTTGTACGTGATCACTTTGCGTACCCTCTGCAATCGCGGGGGAAATACTGTATTCTCCGGAAGGTAAAACCGGGAATTTGAATCTGAATTTCGCCACGAGCTTGTTACCCCGGCTCGCTTCAACCGATTTATTTTTGTAAGGGATGTACGTGTTATCGGCAAAGATAATCTGACCGAGTTTATCTTTGAACACAAAGCCGATAATTGGACGTACGAGATCAGCTGTTGCCCGCGCGGAAATCTCGAGCACCATCTCCTCGCCGCCAACCGCCCACGCAACGGGACTCCCACTTGCATCGAGCAATCGTACACCCGTGATTTGCGCCCCGCCTGCGCCGAACGATGCGCGTGCCTCGTCGAACTGGAAGACCTCGATATCATTTCGCAGCGGCGACGCATTGATCAACGACATGCGCATGTCAATATAGTCCTCGGCCGGAGGAGCAGGCTCCTCGACGTCGGTCAGTTCCTCAACCGGCTGCGGATCCTCCACCACCACCGGATCAAACAGCGATTCCAAATATTTTTCTGAAACTGCTTTCGGATTTCCCGCCGCCCTGATTTGACCTTTATCCAGCCAGACAACGCGATTGCATAGATTGACAATTGCCCCCATATCATGGCTGCAGAATAGCAACGTTCCGTGTTGCATGAACGAGCGCAAGAATCTCATGCACTTCTGGGTAAAGTACGCGTCCCCTACGGACAAGGCCTCATCTACTACCAATATGTCTGCATCAACATGCGCGATCACGGAAAAGGCTAAGCGCACGACCATACCACTAGAATAAGTCTTGACTGGTTGGTCAATAAAATCGGCTATACCGGAAAAAGCAACGATATCGTCATAACGTGCCGCGATCTCATCCCGGGACAATCCGAACAAGGCCCCGCTCAGCATCACGTTCTCGCGCCCGGTGAACTCCGGATTGAAACCGGACCCGAGCTCGAGAAGAGCAGCAATGCGGCCCCGCGTTTCCATCGTACCGGATGAAGGTGAAAGCGTCCCGCAAACAAGCTGGAGCAACGTGGACTTGCCCGAGCCGTTTCTTCCGATAATGCCGACGGTTTCCCCCCTCCGTACCTCAAAGGACACGTCGCTCAACGCCCAAAATTGCTTGTAGTACTTCCGCGGCTCCTTGCCTATTGCGCGATCGACAGTCGGCAACAGGAATTGCTTCAGTCGATCTTTCGGGTTTCCGTAGATCTCGTAATATTTTCCCAAGCCTTTGGCCGCAATTACTACATCGCCAGTTGCGGCCTCGGAATTATCGAATTGATCAGAGAACATCGGCAAATCCCTTTCTCATCTTCTGGAAACAAAAAAAACCAAACCAAGCCACAATCAGCGCCACAACCAAATACAAGCCCAACCCTGCAAAGTCAGGATAATGCCCCCAAAGCATAATTTCCCGGGCTTGCCCGATGATAAATGTCAGGGGATTAAGCAGAAAAAGAGTTTGGTACTGCTGCGGCCACGCTGTTTCCGGATAGAAAACAGGCGAAAGAAATAGCATTGCGGTAGTTATGAACGAAGTACTTTGCTTCAAATCGCGAGCAAAAACACCCAATGCAGCGAGCATCCAGGCGATACCGATGACCATGACCAGGAATGGGAAAAGGACAAATGGAAGCAAGATAATCTGCCAATGCAATTCGCCGCTATAGACCAATATTCCAATCAACAGGATCAAGATGCCGGCAAGTGCGTGAAAAAGCGCTGCCCCGAGACCGATAGCTGGGAGAATTTCCAACGGAAAAACGACCTTCGTCACGTAGTTTGGATTTTCCAGCACCAGGCCCGGTGCGCGATTGATTACCTCGGCGAACAAGCCATGAATGATAACGCCAACAAACATGACCAACGCGAACTGCGAGCGACCGCCATCGACCGCCCCCGCCCACCGCGATTTAAATATGAATGTAAAAACGAACGTATAAATCAAAAGCATCAACAGTGGATTAACCAGCGCCCACAGTAGCCCGATGTACGACCCCTTATATCGAGCCTGCACATCACGCTTCGCAAGCAGCCAAGTAATTTCCCGATTGCGCCAAATAGAAAACATCATCGAGACCAGCGAAGTCGAATAATTCGACGCAGAACTCTTTGAAGGCAAGTTACTGTTCATGACTGAGGTATTAAATTCCGTACGTGCGGCAACCAGCTCGATCCCCTGGAAGCCACGATCGCTGGACGATAGTTGCGGCGACCCAAGGATCGAAATTCCGGATTCCTTGTAAATCAAGTCTGGGATTGAGTCTCGGCGCGATCCGCTTCACCAACCCGGCCATACTGGTCCTCAAAGCGAACGATGTCGTCCTCGCCCAGATACTCCCCGCTCTGCACCTCGATAAGCACGAGCGGAATCTTTCCCGGATTTTCAAGACGATGCCGATGACCGCACGGAATGTAGGTTGATTGATTCTGGGTAAGCAGCATCTCCTGCGCGCCATTGGTTACCCGTGCGCTGCCGGAAACCACGATCCAGTGTTCCGCGCGATGGAAATGCGCCTGCAAGCTGAGTCGGCCGCCCGGCTTGACTTCAATGCGTTTGATCTTGAAACCTGCGCCCTCTTCCAGCACGGTATACGTGCCCCATGGCCGGTGAGCGGTCCGATGAATCATGGCCGCTTCGTGATTCTCCATTCTCAGGTTGCCATACATCGCCTTGACGTCCTGCACCCGCTCACGGTGGGTAATCAGCAAGGCATCTTGGGTATCCACCACAACAAGATCCGAGACACCCAACAGACCGATCATGCGACTGCCGCCGTTCACGTAGCAATTCCTGGCATCGAGCAGGCGCGCCTCGCCGAGCACACGGTTCCCATGCTCGTCAGCATCGAGCAAATCCGCCATACCGGCCCACGAGCCGATGTCCGACCAGCCGCAGTCGCACGCAACAACCGCAACATTTTTTGCCCTCTCCATCACCGCATAATCGATCGAGATCGACTGCACCGTCGCGAAAGTCGCCTCGTCAACAATGATATTCGAGCGGCTTGTGCGATCCTCGCGGGACTGCTCCAGTGCACATTTCGCTCCAGCGAGCAATTCCGGGCAATACTGCTCCATCGCAGCTAGCATGACGTTCGCCGCAAAGCAGAACATCCCGGAATTCCAGTAAAAGCGACCGCTTCTCACATAGTCGACTGCGGTCTCATAGTCGGGTTTCTCGACGAAGCGCCGTACCTCTTCGCCATCGGCTTCGATATAGCCAAAACCTGTCTCGGGGCGATTCGGTGAAATGCCGAAAGTCACGATTCGACCTGCGCTCGCAAGCGCCATAGCGCGGTCCACGGCCACCTGAAATGTGGGCTGGTCCTCGATAAGATGGTCCGCCGCTAGCACCAAAAGCAGTGCATCCTCGCCATACTCCCGAGCAACCTCTAGGGTCGCCAGTGCGACCGCAGCAGCAGTATCTCGCCCGAAAGGCTCCAAGATATAGTGCTCATCCGTTACCTTGCAGTTGGATGCTGCATAGTGGTCTTGAGTAAGAAAATAGAGATCCTTATTAGTCACCGTGAACAAGTGCTCCACCCCCGGAAGCGATGCGGCTCGCTCATAGGTACGCTGGATAAGCGTGCTTCCATCCGGCAAGGTGAGAAACGGCTTCGGGTAACGCTCTCTCGACTGCGGCCAGAGGCGTGACCCTGAACCACCACTCATAATTACGGGAATCAATTTCATGATGCGAATAAACTCCTTAAACGTCACGACCAATGCACGGCTTCGTCAATAAGCCGGTGCAGTTCACGGCAACTTCCTGCTATCGCTTCGTTGCATTCCGCATCGCCGCCCACCGAACCCGCTTCGCGTTCAACCCGTCGAGCCAATGGCCACGGGTGTTGCAGGCCCATGGCACGGGGTTCTTTGGGGTGCCAAGTAGAGTCGTATGGTACATCACCGCCAAGATGCCACCCCGACGCGGCGGCGTACCATGGCTAGTGTCAACTCCCCCGGGATACCGGCGGCAGCACGCGTCGCAAGACAGAGCGGGCCGCATCGAGCGAGAAGTATTCAAGTACGTTGTCCATGCCGCGGTCAGACAATCGATACCACAGCCCCTCGTCTTCGTAGGCCAGCAACACCGCAGCGGCAAAACCTTCGGCATCGTCGCTCAGCAAGACATTGTCTCCGTCCGACAGGCGCATACCCTCGGCTGCGATATGGGTTGCGACCACCGGCAAGCCGTAGCTCATTGCCATGTTCACCTTACCCTTCACGCCAGCACCGTAGCGCAGCGGAGCAAGCGCCACACGGCATCCGTCCATCCACGGCGTCAGATCGGGCACGCGACCGTGGATCTGAATACCGTGCCCAGCCAGTTCGGATTGCGCCGCACCAGGCATATCGCCGATGATGTGCAGCGGGATATCCGGCCGCTTCGCCCGAACCCGGGGAAATATCTCTCCGACGAGCCAGCGCACCGCGTCCTCGTTGGGGCGATGGCTGAAGCCGCCCACAAAAACCAGCCCCTGCCGCTCAGCAAAGCCGGCGCGACGACCGGGCACGTCGTGTATGTTGGACAACAACTCGACGGACGCATCAGGCACTTCGCGAGTCAGCAGATCGTGCTCGATCGGACTAACAACAAACGACACGTCGCACGCTCGAATCAGCATCAGTTCATGCTGTCGGGACAAATTCGCTTTTCGTGCCAATGCCGAGTTATTGGTGAACGCAGCAGCACGCTGCTCACGCAAGAAATGGAGATCGACCGTATCGAACAGGATTCTTGCTTGGGGGGCGACACGCTTGATCAGCGCGAGATTGGGCGCGGCAACGTAATGTCGGCAAAGCATCACGGCAGCAAGCTGATTACCTTCACGCTTGAGCCAGCGAGTCAGCGATGGAGTCCAGGGCTTGCATAGCACGTGCACCCCGATACGACCGAGCTCGACAATCTCCGCATGCGAAGCCTGGCCGTTGCTTGCCATAAAACTGATCCGCCAACCCATCTCGCTCAGCAGGCGCATGATATTGATCAATCGCAGCGAACCAGAGTCGCGGGACGCATTGGGCGTCAACGCATCGACGATCAAGATATGCGGCGACGCAACACGGTGAATCGCTCGTACGGCAGGCGTGCCTGCGGCCGGTTGCGCGGCGAGTTCGGCCGCCCACTTGCCCCTGAATTTGTCGCGGTTGATCACCTGATACTGCTTCACACCTGAAAAGGTGTCGGTGCCTGAGCTGATCCCTTCGTTATGAATCACCAGGCTTTCCGGCTGATAGAACACCTGCTTGTTCGCAGCCCGTACGGCGAATGCCAGGTCCGTATCCTCGTAGTAGGCGGGTGCATACCGCAAATCGAAGCCGCCTAGTTGCATGAAGAGAGCGGCCTCGATCATCAGCGACGCACCGGAGACGTAATCGACGCGTCGCCGGTAAAGAAACTGCGGATCGTCCGGCGATTCGAAGCGCCCGAAATTCCAGCCGGACGCGTCGGAGAACACAATTCCCCCCGCTTCTTGCAGTCGCCCATCCGGATACACCAGACGACTGCCGGCGATACCGCAGTCGCTCTCGTCGGCAAAGCATGCGAGCAGTTGATCGAGCCACCCGGGGGTGACTTGCGTGTCGTTGTTGAGAAAGAGCAGGTAGGTACCCAGAGCGGCTGCCGCGCCCGCGTTGCAGCTACCAATAAAGCCGAGATTGCGCTCGTTGCGTATCAAGCGCAGCCCCTTGATCTGCGCAAGGGTCTGGACGCTGTCGTCCGGCGAGGCATCGTCCACGACGATGACCTCGAAAGCGGCGTCAGCGCCATGTCGCGCTATCGACCGCAAGCAGGCCAACGTATATTCCAGCTTGCCGTAGGCGGGGATGATCACCGACACCTGCGGCTCGGAACGGGTGGGCAGCGCAAACGGGCTGAACGGTTGTTGAACAGATTCGAACGTCCAGCGCATGGAATCGGACGACGGCGGGCGAAATTCCTGCGTGATGCGCGCAAGAGTATTGCGCCACCCGCGAGTGGCGATGCTTCCGGTCACGCGCTGCGCAAGAAAGCGTATGCGATGCACATGCCAAATCAAGTGGTTGAACGACATTGGATTTCTATACCGGGGAAGACTTGAATTTGGAGCAATCGTGCGTGATGAATTTCTGCGGCATCGATATCCTCCTATCGGCATCCGGGATGACAACAGTCGCCGTCATTGACTTCGCGGAAACCCGCATCGAATGGCGCGAAGTGGCCGCCTGATCGCGCTGGGACCGATCAATGCCCGCCGCGGCCATTCAGCAACTTTCGAGGCACAGCTGCAGTGCGTCGTCCCAGCGAGGCGGCTGAATTCCGAACATCCTTTCCAGCTTTTCAGAGGACAAGCGCGAATTTGCCGGCCGCTTCGCCGGAGTGGGATAGTCCGAAGTCGAAATCGGAAGAACGCGAGGGGGTGCCTCCCACTTCGCTCGCGCGAAAATTGCCTGAGCAAATCCGTGCCATGAAGTCGTGTCAGCACAGGCAAGATGATAGACACCGGAGCGCTCTTTCCACCATTGCGCGGATTCCGACGCGAGCCCCTGAGCAACGATATGCGCTGTGATGGTCGCAATCGTGTTGGCCCACGTCGGCGCACCGATCTGATCCGCTACAACGCGCAACTCCGGGCGTTCGGCGCCGACCTTCAGCATCGTCAGCAGGAAGTTCTTGCCGCGCCGCCCGTACACCCAGCTCGTTCGCAGAATCAGGTGCGCGCAGCCTGTCGCGGCGATCGCCTGCTCACCCTCGAGCTTGGTAAGCCCGTACACGTTCTGCGGGTTGGTTGCATCCGTTTCGACATAGGCGCCCTCTTTGGTGCCGTCGAACACGTAGTCGGTCGAGTAATGGACCAGCGCCGCACCGATACGCGCAGCTTCCTCCGCAAAGGCGCGCGGCACGTCGGCATTCAGCCGACGCGCCGCATCGACGTCCGTCTCGGCCTTGTCGACCGCCGTATAGGCAGCCGGATTCACGATGATCGACGGCTTCAGCTCGCGCACGACATTACGCAACCGCTCGAGATCGGACAGATCGAGCATCGAGCGGTCGCATGCCACCACGCGGCCGAGGCCTTGCAGCGAGCGCAGCAGTTCGAACCCGACCTGGCCATTCACACCCGTCACGAGGATCGTCGGTTCAGGAGTCACACCCACCTCACGCATAAACTTCGGCTTCGCTCAAACGCTTGCCGGCCGCATCTTTCGCCGCCAGCAGCGGCTCGAAATCGATCGGCCACTCGATCCCGATCTCCGGGTCATTCCATACGATGCTGCGCTCGTGTTCCGGAAACCAGTAGTCGGTCGTCTTGTAAAGGAACTGCGCGGCCTCCGACAGCACGACGAACCCGTGCGCGAAACCGGGCGGCACCCACAGTTGCCGATGGTTGTCGTTCGACAGCACCACACCCACCCACTTGCCGAAGTTCGGCGAATTCTTACGAATGTCGACGGCCACGTCGAACACTTCACCTTCGACCACGCGAACGAGCTTGCCCTGCGCGTGCTCGATCTGATAGTGCAGACCACGCAGTACGCCCTTCGACGAGCGCGAATGGTTGTCCTGCACGAATTCGATGCCAGGTGCGACCTGCTCGGCGAATTCCTTCCCGTTGAAGCTTTCGTAGAAGAATCCGCGCGCGTCGCCGAACACCTTCGGCTCGATGATCTTGACTTCGGGCAACGCCGTCGCCGTTACTTGGATGGCCATGCGACTTGATCCGTGAGAATGTTCTTCAGGTACTGACCGTATGCGTTCTTCGCGAGCGGCTCGGCCAGCTTCGACACTTGCTCCGCGTCGATCCAGTTGCGGCGATAGGCGATTTCTTCCGGACATGCGACCACGAGACCCTGCCGCTTCTGCAGCGTCGCGATGAAACTGGCCGCCTCGATCAGCGAATCGTGCGTGCCGGTGTCGAGCCATGCGTAACCGCGTCCCATGATCTCCACATTGAGCGCGCCGTCCTTCAGGTACCGCGAGTTGACGTCGGTGATTTCCAGCTCGCCGCGCGGCGACGGCTTGATGTCCGCCGCGATATCGCATACGCGGTTGTCGTAGAAGTACAGGCCGGTCACCGCGTAATTCGAACGCGGCTTGACCGGCTTCTCTTCAATCGACAACGCGCGGAACGACTTGTCGAACTCGACGACGCCATAACGCTCCGGGTCGTGCACGTGATACGCGAACACGGTCGCGCCGTTTTCCTGCGCATGCGCACGCTCGAGCTGCTTCGCGAGATCGTGCCCGTAGAAAATGTTGTCGCCGAGAATCAGCGCCGACGGATCGTTGCCGACGAATTCCTTGCCGATGATGAACGCCTGCGCGAGGCCGTCGGGCGACGGCTGCACCGCGTACTGGATGTTCATGCCCCACTGGCTGCCGTCGCCGAGCATCGACTCGAAGCGCGGCGTGTCCTGCGGCGTCGAAATGATCAGCACGTCGCGAATGCCCGCGATCATCAGCGTCGACAGCGGGTAGTAGATCATCGGCTTGTCGTACACCGGCAAGAGCTGCTTCGATACGACGTGCGTGATCGGATACAGCCGTGTGCCGGAACCGCCGGCGAGAATGATGCCTTTACGTGCCATCGCTTCTCTCCTCAAGTGCGTTTTGCGTAGTTCGTTTCGACCCACTTGCGGTATTCACCCGATGCGACCTCGTCGGCCCACACCTGGTTGTCGAGATACCAGTCGACGGTCTTCGCCAAGCCGGTCTCGAACGTTTCCGCCGGCTTCCAGCCGAGCTCGCGTTCGAGCTTGCGTGCATCGATCGCGTAGCGGCGATCGTGGCCCGGGCGATCGGTCACGTAGGTGATTTGGTCGCGGTACGAACCAGCTGCCTTCGGGCGCGCCTTGTCGAGCAGGTCGCACAGCGTATGCACGACTTCGAGGTTCTTCTTCTCGTTCCAGCCGCCAACGTTGTACGTCTCGCCGGGCACGCCGCGCGCGAGCACTTCGCGGATCGCGCTGCAGTGGTCGCCGACGTACAGCCAGTCGCGCACGTTCTGGCCGTCGCCATACACCGGCAACGGCTTGCCCGCGAGCGCATTCGCGATCATCAACGGGATCAGCTTTTCCGGGAACTGGTACGGGCCATAGTTGTTCGAACAGTTCGTCGTCAGTACCGGCAGACCGTACGTATGATGGTATGCGCGCACCAGATGATCCGAGCCCGCCTTCGTCGCGGAATACGGACTGTTCGGCGCGTACGGCGTCGTCTCCGAGAATTGCGGGTCGGTGGCCGACAGCGAACCGAACACCTCGTCGGTCGACACGTGCAGGAAGCGGAACGCGGCCTTGTCGGCGTCGTTCAGGCCGTTCCAGTACTGGCGGGTAGCCTCGAGCAGCGTGAACGTGCCGACGACGTTGGTCTGCACGAAGTCCGCCGGACCATGGATCGAGCGATCGACGTGGCTTTCCGCGGCGAAGTGCAGCACCGCGCGGGGCTTGTGCTCGGCCAGGAGTGCGTCGAGTGCGTCACGGTCGCAGATGTCGACGCGGGCAAACACGTGCTTCGGGTTTCCGTCCAGCGACTGCAGCGTGCGCAGGTTCCCCGCGTACGTCAGCTTGTCAACGTTGAGCACGGCTTCGTCGGATGCGCGCAGCCAGTCGAGTACAAAATTGGCACCGATAAAACCCGCGCCGCCCGTAACCAGGATCATGAGGCTCCCTCTAATAATGTGCGGCAGACGCCAGCAGGCGCCGCCACATCAGCTTCGCAAATGCTAGTAGCTTGTGATGGCCACGTTAGACCGGGAATTTTAACCGGTCGCCATGGCCTCCAAAGTCATGAAATGCTAATTTTGTTGGGGAAAGCGACAATTATAGGGAGCCGCCCCCTGCAAAAGCCATGCCGCTAACAACTTGATACAGCGCTTCGAACCCTTTCCAAGTGCGAAATTTCTTGCCAAACCAACCTCATGTGAGGGAACAGAAATTGCGCAACACCGCATTGACTGGATAATTTTTCCCACATTCTCGATACTCGCAAAATCCGCGGCCCCATGACCTTCCCCCCCATTGCCATCGGCGACATCCAAGGCTGTCATTCAGCTTTCCAATCGCTGCTGGAAAAGCTTTCAGCCCCCGCCGACACGCCGCTCTGGATCGCCGGCGACGTCGTCAATCGCGGCCCGGGCTCGCTCGCCGCGCTGCGCGCGGTGATCGATCTCGGCCCGCGCGCGACCGTCGTACTCGGCAATCACGACCTTCACCTGCTTGCGGTCTCCGCCGGGCTGCGCACCGAACGCCCCGGCGACACGATCGGCGAGATCCTCACGGCCCCTGACGCCGAAGCCCTGCTCGACTGGGTCCGCCACCGTCCGTTCGCCCATTTCGAAGACGGCAAACTGCTCGTCCACGCCGGCGTCCTTCCGCAATGGGACACCGCGCTCGCGCTCGAACTCGCCGACGAACTGCAGCACGCGCTCCGCGCCCCCGACTGGCGCGACACGTTGCAGAACCTGTACGGCAACGAGCCGAATCAATGGAGTCCGAACCTGAAAAAACGCGACCGCATGCGCGTAGCCTTCAACGCATTCACACGCCTGCGCTTCTGCACGCCCGACGGCGTAATGGAGTTCAAGGCGAATGGCGGCCCCGACAGCGCACCGCCTGGCTACCTGCCATGGTTCGACGTGCCGGGGCGCCGCACCGAAGACGTGACTGTCGTGTTCGGGCACTGGGCCGCGCTCGGCCTGATGCTGCGCGACAACGTCGTCGCGCTCGATTCGGGATGCGTATGGGGAAACCAGTTGTCGGCCGTGCGACTGACGGCCGATCCGGCGCAGCGCACGGTCACGCAGGTGCAGTGCGACGCGTGCCGCGCGCCGGGCGGCGAGTGATTACGCGCTGATTCGCACGACCGGAAAACGCCTCACCCCTCACGCCCCGGCACCGGCGCGTCAGCCGCCCCATCGCCCGTCGCACCTGCGCCGAGCTCGGTCGCCGGAAACGCATGCTTCTGCAACTCGGCGAGCGACTCGGCCGTCGGCTTGCCGACCTTCTCCTGCAGCGTCGCCAGTGCGGCGGCGATCGCGTCGCGCGCGGCCGCGGACGTCGCGCGACGGTCGCCGCCCGGCGCGATCGGTTCGCACACGTACAGATGCGCGACGAGCGGGCCGCCGCGCAGCACCATGTCGAGCGACGTACCGAGCGACAGGTCGCCCGTGTACGCCGGCGCGACCGACTGCCGCCCGTGAGCGTCCTCGTACATCAGGCAGATCGGCTGCACCGCGCAGCCGGCCGATACCGCGGCCTGGAACAGGTTCGCATGGAACGGCAGCAGATCCTGGCCATCGGACGTCGTCCCTTCCGGAAACACGCACATCACGCCGCCTTTACGCAACCGCTCGGCCATCTCGTGCATGATCCGCATCGCTTCGGTACGCTTCTCGCGCTGCAGGAACACGGTGTCGAGCTTCTCGGCGAGCCAGCCGACGACCGGCCACTGCCGCACCTCGGCCTTCGACACGAACGGCGTCGGCCGCCACGCGTTGACCGCATAGATGTCGATCCACGATACGTGGTTGCCCACGACGAGCGCGCTCGCATCGAGCCGCGCGCCGTCGTTGTGGACGACGAGGCGCATCCCGCAGATCCGCAGCATCTTGACCGACCAGCGGCGTATCAGCTCGGCGCGGCGCGCGGGCGTGACGTGCGAAAAGCGCAGCGCGACGATCGCCATGCCGCGCAGCAGATGAAAGACGAGACGCAGCTTGCGAAGAGCGGTCATGACGAAGATCCGGCTTGGTTCAGTGGCGCTCGAACGCGACCTGGCCGGCGACGAGCGTCGCGCGCACGGTGGCCGGCAGTTCGTAGCCGAGGAACGGCGAGTTGTGGCCCTGGCTCTTCAGCGCACGCGGCTCGACGCGCCAGTGCGCCCGCGGATCGAACACGCACAGGTCGGCCGCGCTGCCTTCGGCGAGGCGGCCTGCGGGCAACTGCAGCACGTCGGCCGGCGCGGACGTGATGCGGCGCAGCGCCTGCGCGAGCGGCGTGCGTGTCTCGTCCGCCCACTTCAGCGTCAGCGACAGCAGCAGTTCGAGCCCCGTCGCGCCCGGCGTCGCTTCACCGAACGGCAGCAGTTTCTCGTCGTCGTCGACCGGCGTGTGATCCGAGCAGATCGCGTCGATCGTGCCGTCGGCGAGCGCCACGCGGATCGCTTCGCGGTCGCGCTCGCCGCGCAGCGGCGGGTCGAGCCGGAACTGCGAATCGAAATAGCCGATGTCGACGTCGATCAGATGCAAGTGG
The DNA here is from genome assembly GCF_002959955.1 of Burkholderia sp. BE12. Classification (NCBI taxonomy): domain Bacteria; kingdom Pseudomonadati; phylum Pseudomonadota; class Betaproteobacteria; order Burkholderiales; family Burkholderiaceae; genus Burkholderia; species Burkholderia sp. BE12. Next base: position 133,533 of record NZ_PREY01000007.1, read on the forward strand.
TTCACGCCGACGTCGCAGGTCACGGGCAGCCCCTCCGACTTCGCCGCGCGCACGAGCGCCAGCCCGGCCGCCGACGACAGCCGCGCGAGATGCACGCGCGCGCCGGTCACGCGCATCAGTTCGAAAATGGTGTGCAGTGCGATCGTCTCGGCCGCGACCGGCACGCCGGACAACCCGAGCCGCGACGCGAGCGCGCCGCTCGCGGCCACGCCGCCGCGGCCGATGAACGCGTCGAGCGGACGCAGCCACGTCGTGTAGCCGTAGGTGCTCGCGTACTGCAGCGCGCGCAACAGCACCTGCGTGTCGCGCACCGGCACGTTGGCGTGCGTGAAGCCGACGCAGCCGGATTCGGTCAGCGCGACCATCTCGGTGATGACCTCGCCCTTGAGGCCGACCGTCAGCGCGCCGAGCGGATGAACGTTCGCCTGGTGCAGGTTGCGCGCGCGGAACTTGAGCATTTCGACGAGGCCCGGCTCGTCGAGCACGGGGTCGGTGTCCGGCGGGCACACGAGGGTCGTGACGCCGCCCGCGACGGCCGCGGCCATCTCGGACGCGAGCGTCGCCTTGTGTTCGTAGCCGGGCTCGCGCAGCCGCGCGCACAGGTCGACGAGGCCGGGCGCGACGATCAGGCCCGATGCGTCGATCGTCTTGTCCGCGTTGAAACCGGCCGGCGCTGAACCAGCCGCCGCGAGCGCGGCGATCTTGCCGTCCACGACGAATACGTCGGCCTGCCGTTCGGTACCGGCGACCGGGTCGATCAGCGTGCCGCCTTTGATATGAATCTTCATGCGCTGTCTGTGAATGCGTTGATTGCGTTGAATGCCTGAACAAGAATGCGCGAAAACGGGCTCAGTCGCTGTTGCCGGCGACGATGCCCATCACCGCCATCCGCACCGCGATGCCGAACGTGACCTGGTTGAGGATCACCGACTGCGGACCGTCGGCGACCTGCGAATCGATTTCGACGCCGCGGTTCATCGGGCCCGGGTGCATCACGATCGCGTCGGGCGCGGCGAGCGCGAGGCGCTCGGGCGTCAGGCCCCACGTCTTGAAGTACTCCTGCGCGGACGGCAGCAGCGCGCCGCTCATCCGTTCGTTCTGCAGGCGCAGCATGATGATCACGTCGACGCCCTTCAGCCCTTCGTCGAGGTTGTTGAACACCTTCACGCCCATCTGCTCGAGGCCGCCCGGCAGCAGCGTGCGCGGGCCGATCGCGCGCACTTCCGGCACGCCGAGCGTGGTGAGCGCGTGGATGTCGGAGCGCGCGACGCGCGAATGCAGGATGTCGCCGACGATCGCCACGCGCAGCTTCGTGAAGTCGCGCTTGTAGTGACGGATCGTGTACATGTCGAGCAGGCCCTGCGTCGGGTGCGCGTGGCGGCCGTCGCCGGCGTTGATCACGTGCACGTGCGGCGCGCAGTGCTCGGCGATCAGGTACGGCGCGCCGCTCGACGCGTGGCGCACGACGAACAGGTCGGCATGCATCGCCGACAGGTTGTTGATCGTGTCGAGCAGCGATTCGCCCTTGCTGGTCGACGACGCATTGATGTTCAGGTTCAGCACGTCGGCCGACAGGCGCGTCGCGGCGATCTCGAAGGTCGTGCGCGTGCGCGTCGAGTTCTCGAAGAACAGGTTGAACACGGACTTGCCGCGCAGCAGCGGCACCTTCTTCACTTCACGGTCCGTCACGCTGACGAACTGCTCGGCCGTATCGAGGATGTGATTGACGATCGAGCGCGGCAGGCCCTCGATCGACAGCAGATGTTTCAGCTCGCCGTTTTTCGTGAGCTGCGGGTTGCCCTTCAGGAAACCGTAGCGAAACCGGTCGGGGCTCGCGGCCGCCGCGGGATTGCCGGTGCGGCCAGTGGTGTCGGTGGTCATGGTGTGCGTGATTCCAACTATGCAAACGGGCCGCGGTGCAAACCAGCGGCCCGGGATACGGTTCGCGTGTCGTTCAGGCGCCGTGCAACTCGACGCGCAGCGTGAACCGCGCATCGTCGCGCGCGAGCACGAGCGTCGCGTCGGCCGGCACGTCGAGCGTGCCGCCGGCGAAGCGCGCGGCGACCGGCAGCTCGCGGCCGCCACGATCGGCGAGTACCGCGAGCTCGACCGCGGCCGGACGGCCGTAGTCGAACAGCTCGTTGAGCGCGGCGCGCACGGTGCGCCCGGTGTACAGCACGTCGTCGACGAGCACGATGCGCGCGCCGTCGACGTCGAACGGCAGCGATGTCGGGCTGGCCTGGCTGTGCAGCCCCTTCTTCGCGTAGTCGTCGCGGTGCAGCGCGACGTTGATGACGCCGAACGCCGGGGCGCCGAGATCGCGCGCGAGGCGCTCGGCGAGCCACGCGCCGCCGCTGTGAATGCCGGCGAGCCGCGGGCCGCCCGGTTCGGCGAACGCCGTGCCGTACGCGGCGCGGATCTGGTCGAGCAGGACGCGGTAAAGCGCCTCGGCGTCAATGGTGCTCATGGTCGGACAATTGATCGAGATACTGTTGAAGAATGACGCGCGCGGCTTCGGCATCGAGCATGTCGGTGCGTGCGCGGCCGCGCACGTTGCGCTCGCGCAGCCCGGCCTCGGCTTCGACCGACGAATAGCGCTCGTCGACCCACGTGACGGGCAGCCCGAAGCGGCCGTTCAACTGGTTGCCGAAGCGCTTCGCCTGCTGCGTCATGTCGTGCGGCGTGCCGTCCGGATGCATCGGCAAGCCCACGACGAGCGCGTCCGGCCGCCATTCGGCCAGCAGGTCGCCGACCGCCTTGAAGCGGTGTTCGCGGTTCAGGTTCTGGATCACGAGGAGCGCACGGGCCGAGCGCGTCAGCGCGTTGCCGATCGCGACGCCGATCCGTTTCTCGCCGTAGTCGAACGCCAGGAGCGTCGCATCGCGCGCGCTCGCGCCGCTCATGCGTGCCCTGCCTCGCCGGACAGCATCGACGAGCTGACGCCGAGCAGGCCGAGCGCGGCTTCGAAGCGCTCCTCGGCCGGCGTGTCGAACACGATGCGCGGATCGGCGGCGACCGTCAGCCAGCCGTTGCGGGAAATTTCTTCCTCGAGCTGCCCGGCGCCCCAGCCTGCATGGCCGAGCGTCAGCAGGAAACGTTTCGGGCCGGTGCCCGTCGCGACCGCCTCGAGCACGTCCTTCGACGTCGTCATCTCGAGCCCGCCGTCGACGGACATCGACGAGTTGTAGCTCGCGCCCTCGACCGGCTCGTGCAGCACGAAGCCGCGCTCGGTCTGGACCGGGCCGCCGAAGTACACGGGAATGTGCAGCAGCGGCTCGATGTCGAGCTTCAGGTCGATGCGGTTGAACAGCGATTCGAGGTCGATGTCGGTAGGACGATTGATGACGAGGCCGAGCGCACCGCGCTCGCTGTGATCGCAAAGATAGACCACCGTCCCCGAGAACGTCGGATCGGCCATGTTGGGCATGGCGATCAGGAACTGGTTGGTGAGATTGATGCGATCGGAAGGCTTTGACATGGTTTGAATTTTAGCAAAGACGCCGCGACCTGACCGGGCCGCGATCAACAAGCAACGCCGCGCCGCGCTGGCAACGGCGCGCGCGGATCACACGGCACTCTAACACGCGCGCGGGCGCTGTCGGGAGCGTGTTGCAGGCCCGCGCGACAAGGGTCGCAGTCGCGTGTCCGTCCCCTTGTTCGTCAGGTCCGGCCGAGCGCGGCGCCGAGCGCTTCGGACGCCGCCGTGAGATCCGGCGGCGCGACGCCGGCCGCGATCTTCAGGAGCGCCGCGCGCAGCATGTCGGACGCGTGGCGGTGCGCATCGAGGCCGCCGTCGGCGAGCGGCACGCCGTGCGCCGCACGCCGCCACGCCAGGCCGAGCGTGTCGGCCAGCAGCGCCGCGTGTCCGAGCCCGAGCGCGCACGCGGCCGTGCTGACCCGATAGGCCGCGCCGGACGCGTGCCATGCGGCGCCCGCGTCGGCCGTGGCCGGGTTGGCCGCGAGGTCGGCCATCGACGCATCGGCGGTCTGCAGGAAATCCTCATAGGCATGCGCGTTGACGGTCACGACGCCGAGCGCGCGAGTGGGCGCGACAGCGAGCGCATCGTGCTCGGCCCGCGCGGCATCGGCCTCCCACAATGCTTCGGATGCGGGCGTGCCGGCGACGTGCCAGTCGACCGTCAACCCGTAGTCGTGCAGCACGTCGACGAGCGCGACGTCCTCGGCCGCGGCGCCGAACAGCGCGAAATCGCGCCACAGCAGCGCCACCGTCTCGCGCACCAGGTCGGGCGGCGCCGCGCGCCGGCCCTGCGCGTGTTCGCCGAGCAGCAGGTTGGTTCGCGCGAGAAAGCGCTTCAGCTCGGGCGCGCCGCTTGCTCGCAGCGCGCGCACGCACGCGGCCGCGAGCCGCCAGAAATCGTACGGCCCATCGTCGGTGAGCGCGGCCAGCATCGCGTCGAGTTCGTCGAGCGCCGCCCCCGGCGCGCCGTGTTCGGCGCGCAGCACGCCCAGCAGCGCCTGCTCGTAGCGGGCCCGGATCCGGGCCGCGAATGCATCGGGCAGCGCGCGCAGCGTGGCAGGCGGCACCGCGCGGCCGACCAGCGCGAGCGCATCGAGCGGCGCGCTCGCGCGCAGGTCGGCGGCGCTTTGCGCCCGCAACGCACGGAAATGCTCGAAGAGAACGGGCGAGCACGCGAGCTCGCGCAAGTTGTGGCGCCCGACGGCCGCACGAAAGTCGCGCAGCGCGGCACGCCAGCCGGCCGAAGTCGGCTCGGTGGCGACGAGCGGCACGGTGGCCGACAGCTGCCCGGCGAAACGCGCGGCCGGCAGCCAGCCGGCTTCCGCCAGCACGGCCGCGGCCGCGGCAAGCGGCGCCGCGGCGTCGTCGCGCCGCTCGAAGGCGTCGGCAGCCGCCGCCAGCCATGCGTCGGCCGCGCGCACGGCTCCGCCGCGCGGGTTGGGCAATGCGTCAGGGAGGGGAACGTTCGCCGGATCGGACGTCATGGACACGCGCGCCTGTGATCGTCAAGTCGCTCGCGCGAACCGCGGCGCGCGAGCGCCGGGCCGGTGCGAGGCCTGAGCGGGGTGTCCGTGGGCCAGCGGTCCGATCAGATCTGGACCATCTCGAAGTCTTCCTTGCGGGCGCCGCATTCGGGACACGTCCAGTTGATCGGGACGTCTTCCCAGCGCGTGCCCGGGGCGATGCCCTCTTCCGGCAGCCCGGCTTCTTCGTCGTAAATCCAGCCACAAATCAGGCACATCCAGCTCTTGTATTCCATCTTAAGCCGCGTCGGGGAAAAGTCGGTAAATTCGGGAGCCATGATGGTACCGTGTCGGGGCCGGACTGCCTAGCAATCGCGCTGGAGGACGGCGACTACGTTGCGCTGCGCTAAAAAATCCGTCGTACCGGCCGGATTCCACCGCATAATGGTTGAAAAGTGCGGCCTGCCGGGCAACACAGGGCCGAAAAAGCCCATTCGCCTCGCCGTCCGCATCTCCGTCGCTTCTCCGTTTTTCTCTTGCCCCATTTTTACATGTCCAGCAACGCCCCTCCGATCGTCCTCACCTTCGGCCTGTCCGATCCCACCGGCGGCTCCGGCCTCCAAGCCGATCTGATGACCCTGGCGAGCATGGGCTGTCACGGCGTGTCCGTCCTGACCGGCTATACCGTGCGCGACTCGGCCGCCTGCGAAGAAGTGACCGGCCTCGATCCCGACGTCGTCGCCGCGCAAGCGCGCATGCTGCTCGAAGACATGCCGGTTGCCGCATTCAAGATCGGCGCGGCGACGCGCGCGGAAGTCGTGAGCGCGATCGCCGAAGTCGTCGCCGACTACGACGGCGTGCCGCTCGTGCTCGCGCCGGACTTCACGCTCGACGACGAACACGTGCTCGCCGCCGACGACCTCCGCGAATCGATCGCCGACCTGCTGGCGCCGCAAACCACGTTGCTGGTCGCCGACCACGCGACGCTGATCGCGCTCGCGCAGCCGGACGGCGATGCCGAGGCGCCGAATCTCGATGCGGCCGTGTCGCACCTGCTGTCGCAGGGTTGCGAATACATCCTGTCGTCGGAAACGGGCTCGCACCGGCTCGTCAACACGCTGTACGGCGAGGAAGGCCAGCTCCGCGAAGACATGTGGGATCGCTCGCCGCACCGGCTGATGGGCATCACCGATACGCTCGGCGCGGCCATCGCGGCGCTGCTCGCGAACGGCCAGGAGCCGCCCGAGGCCGTGCGCGAGGCGCAGGAGTACCTGTACCAGGCCGTGCGCGACGCGTTCCGGCCCGGCATGGGCGCGTACCTGCCCGACCGGTTCTTCTGGGCGCGCAGCAACGACGATTCGGACACGCCGCCGGCCGTGAAGGCCGACCCGGTTCCGCGGACGTCGCACCGGCATTGAGTCGCGACGCGGCGGGCAGGTCCCGCCGCCCCACGCCGCGCCGCTTCGGTGCGTGCCGTATCGGGCCGCCCCATGCACGCATCCAAAACCACGCACGAATAAAAAAAGACCCGCATCGCTGCGGGTCTTTTCTTTTGGCTGGAACGCGCATCGCTGCGCGCTCCGGACACCATCGACCGAAGTCGATTACATGTCCATGCCCATGCCGCCCATGCCGCCCGGCATGCCGCCCGGCATCGGTGCATCTTCCTTCGGCAGTTCCGCGACAGCTGCGTCCGTCGTCAGCAGCAGGCCTGCAACCGAAGCTGCGTTCTGCAGTGCGGTGCGCGTGACCTTGGTCGGGTCGACGACGCCGGCTTCAACCATGTCGACGTACTCGCCCGTTGCTGCGTTGTAGCCGTAGTTGCCCGTGCCTGCAGCAACCGCCGCCACCACGACGCTGGCTTCTTCGCCGCCGTTCGTGACGATCTGGCGCAGCGGCTCTTCCATCGCGCGCAGCACGATCTTGATGCCGGCGTTCTGGTCGGCGTTCGCGCCGGTCAGGCCTGCGATCGCGGTGCGTGCGCGGATCAGCGCGACGCCGCCGCCTGCCACGATGCCTTCTTCCACAGCTGCGCGGGTTGCGTGCAGTGCGTCTTCGACACGTGCCTTCTTTTCCTTCATTTCGACTTCGGTCGCAGCACCGACCTTGATCACTGCAACGCCGCCTGCCAGCTTGGCCACGCGCTCTTGCAGCTTTTCACGGTCGTAGTCCGACGTCGCTTCTTCGATTTGCGCGCGCACTTGCTTCACGCGTGCTTCGATGTTCACGGCTTCGCCTGCGCCGTCGATGATCGTCGTGTTTTCCTTGCCCACTTCGATGCGCTTCGCCTGGCCCAGTTCTGCCAGCGTTGCCTTCTCGAGCGTCAGGCCGGTTTCTTCCGCGACGACTTGACCGCCGGTCAGGATCGCGATGTCTTCCAGCATCGCCTTGCGACGATCGCCGAAGCCCGGTGCCTTGACCGCGACGGTCTTCAGGATGCCGCGGATGTTGTTGACGACCAGCGTCGCGAGCGCTTCGCCTTCGACGTCTTCAGCGATGATCAGCAGCGGACGGCCAGCCTTCGCGACTTGCTCGAGCACCGGCAGCAGATCACGGATGTTCGACACCTTCTTGTCGTGCAGCAGCACGAACGGGTTGTCGAGGACGGCGACTTGCTTGTCCGGGTTGTTGATGAAGTACGGCGACAGGTAGCCGCGGTCGAATTGCATGCCTTCGACGACGTCGAGTTCGTCGGCCAGCGACTTGCCGTCTTCGACGGTGATGACGCCTTCCTTGCCGACCTTGTCCATCGCTTCAGCGATGCGATCGCCGATCGACGAATCGCTGTTCGCCGAGATCGAGCCGACCTGGGCGATTTCCTTGTTGGTCGTGCACGGCTTGCTGATCTTCTTCAGCTCTTCGACAGCCGCTGCGACTGCCTTGTCGATGCCGCGCTTCAGGTCCATCGGGTTCATGCCCGATGCAACGTACTTCATGCCTTCGCGGACGATCGATTGCGCGAGGACGGTTGCCGTCGTCGTGCCGTCGCCTGCGTTGTCGCTGGTCTTGGAAGCGACTTCCTTGACCATTTGCGCGCCCATGTTCTGGAGCTTGTCCTTCAGCTCGATTTCCTTCGCGACCGACACACCGTCCTTGGTGACCGTCGGGCCGCCGAAGCTGCGCTCGAGCACGACGTTGCGGCCCTTCGGGCCCAGCGTGACCTTGACTGCGTTGGCGAGGATGTTCACGCCTTCGACCATCTTCGAACGGGCGGAATCGCCGAATACGACGTCTTTAGCTGCCATCTTTAACTCCTTGAATTCTTGAGAATATGTACCGTCGAGGAACGCTTACTTGGCGTTGACCACGGCCATGATGTCTTCTTCGCGCATGACCAGCAGTTCCTGGCCGTCGACCTTCACGGTCTGGCCGGCGTACTTGCCGAACAGGACGCGATCGCCGACCTTCACGTCGAGGGCGATCTGGGCGCCCTTGTCGTCGCGCTTGCCCGGGCCGACCGCCAGGATTTCACCCTGGTCCGGCTTCTCGGCTGCTGCTTCGGGGATCACGATGCCCGAGGCGGTCTTGGTTTCCTGATCCAGGCGCTTGACGATCACGCGATCGTGCAAAGGACGAAGGTTCATATTCACTCCTCTCTTGACTGAGATTGAAGAACGCTTAGGGAATCTGCCCGGCTCGTCGCCCGGCAGAGAATTGTTAGCACTCTCGTGCAGCGAGTGCTAATTATATGGACGGGTTTTGACAAATTCAAGAAGGGAAACCGGGGGAATTTTCGCGGCGGCGATGCGGGGGATAAACACACGAAAACAACAAAAACCTTTTCAAAACAATAGCCTGAGTCAGAAACCGTTCCGGAGGGCGACCCGTGCGGCCCCGCGAACCTCATCCAGCCCCGTTTGGACACCGGGTAAGCCCGGAGTTCCTGAGACCGACGACATCGCAGCAAAAAAACCGGACGGGCGCCGATTTCATCCGTCGCGACGCGTTCGTCCGCCCGCGTCGCCGGGCCCAGCCTCGCGCTCCTCACGCATCGGCGCAGTCCGCGCCCGACAGCGGCCGGAAGGTCCGGCCGTCCGTCTCGACGGCCGCGCCCAGCCGCCGCGCGAGTCCCTTCGCGCCTTCGCGCATCACGACGTCGTGATTCCATCGGAACAGCGGCCGTGCGAGCGGCTCCAGCCAGTTCATCCAGCCGTGCGTGCGGATGTGCCAGTCGTAGCGCACGACGGTGCGCGCGCCGTCGGCGGCGAACGACCAGCGTCCGTCGCCTTCGATCGCGCCGCTCGCATGGCCTTCGAGCGCATGCGGCGGCTCGACGCGCCGCACGCGCATGTCGAAGGTCAGCCGGTACGGCAGCGCACCCTTCCATGTATACCGGTGCAGCGCGCCGACGCCGCGCGCGTCGCCATGCTCGAGTTCGACGGTGCGCACGGCGCCCTTCCACCAGTCGGGCCAGCGGTCGACCTGGTAGATCGCGTCCCAGACCGCCGCGAGCGGCGCATCCACGCGCCAGGTCGTCGAAAACCGGTACTCCGCCATGCAGCCTCCGGCATGCGTGTCAGGAACGCGGATCGGCGCGCCGTCAGGGCGCGAAGAAACGCTCGGGAAACGCGACGTCGATCTCCACGTCGTCGAGCGTCACGGTTTCGAGCGGCACGTCGTCATCGTCCGCGTAGCTGACGACCTTCAGCGGAAAACCGTCCGCGGCGTCGAGCCACAACCGGTAGCGATGCACGCCGTCGACCGCGTGCGCGGGCGCGCCCGTGACCAGCACGCGCAGCGCGGTCCGGCCGCCGACGGCCTCCTCGCCCTCGGTCACGGTCGCGCCGCCCTGCTGCAGCGCATGGACGTTGCGCAGCAGTTCGCCGACGTCCGAGCGGTCGACCCGGTGGCCGGTACGATCGCGCACGAGCGGATTGGACGGCGACAGCGTCAGCGCGGGCGGCGCATGCGTGCCGAACGGGCGCAACCGCACCTTGCCGTCGCCGGGATCGTACGCGAGCACCGCGCCGCGATGCGGCGACACGAAATCCATCCGGACGAAGCCCGGTTTCAGGTACGCGTAGCGGATTTCGGTGCGCTCGCCGTCGCGCGCCGACGAGCGGATCGTCGCACGGTACGAGTGGACGTGGTCGAAATGCGCCTGCGCGACGGTCACGGGATCGGCTGTCATGCTCGCTCCTATCAGGCTCGCGGCCAGCAACGCGGCGATCACGGCGCCGCCTCGACATCGAGCACGCCTTCCATTCCGCGCTCGCGATGGCTCCTGAAAAACAGCAGCCGGTGCGTGCAATAGTAGGCGAACCGCCCCGGCTGCTGCGGCGTGAAACGAAACGTTTTCGGCGTCGTGCCGAGTTCGGTATGCACTGCGATGCCCGCCTGCGGTGGCGCGTCGATTTCGAAGCTGTGGGGCACCACGCCGGGTTCGGCCGACACGGTCAGCTCGACCGGCACGTGCGCGCGCACGATCACGTGATTCGGCCGGAAGAAATAGCTGCCGCCGACGATCGCCACGCGCTGCACGCCGTCCGCGTCGACCGGCACGCGCACGGGCAGGTCGCCGTCCGCTCGCGCAAGCAGCGTGCCCGCCAGGAACGCCGCCAGCCCGAGCCCCTTCATCATCGCCGTCTTCATCGCCTGCTCCCTGCGAGCGCCGCGCGTCATCCCTTCCATGCGTCGGTCGGGCCGCCCAGCGCCCCGCATGCGTCGATCGCGAGCTCGCGCAGACGCCGTTCGTCGCCGCGGCCGGACAGCGCATAACCCATGCCGCGATCCGACCAGAAATACGTGTAGCGGCCGTCGGCCGACATCGCCTGCGGCGCGAGGCGCCGCGTATCGTATGCGGTCATGTACAGCGTCACGCGCGCGCCGTCCGCGCGCTGGTACATGAGCTGGGCGGCCGGCCCCGCGTCGCCGGGCAGCACCCGGCCGCCCAGCAGCGCGTAACCGTATTCGTCGAGCGACGGTGCGCGCACCGGCCGGCCGACGCGCGCCGACAGCCACGCGGCGAGACGCGCGGGATCGGCCGCACCGACTTCCACCGGATGCTCGCGGTCGGCGGCGTACACGGCGTATGCGACATCGGCGCGCGCGGCGAACGCCGGTTCGCGGCCGAACGCCGTCCAGCCCGCATGCAGCGCGACACCGATCAGCAGCCCGGCCGCGAGCCCCGCGAACGCATGCGCGACGGCGCGCCAGCGCGGTGCGCGGCGCTGCACGAACAACGCGGGCGCGGCCGCCGGCAACGGAAACAGCGCCTTCAGCGCATCGCGCTGCGCGCGGTAATGCGCGAAGCGTTCGGCTTCCCGCGGATCGGACTGCAGGCGTTCGAGCATCTCGCGGCGCTCGTCCCCGGACAACTCGCCGTCCAGCAGCGCGGACAGCAGTTGCGCCGACGCATCGTCGTCCCGCTGGTTCGAAGGCTTGCGCGGATCGTCCATCATGGCTTCCCGATCACCCGTAACGTGGGCGTGCCGTGCGCCGACGGCCCGTCCGACAGCAAGGCGCGCATCTGCGCGCGCGCCCGCGCGAGTCGCGACATCACAGTGCCCATCGGCACGCCGAGCACCTGCGCGGCATCGCGATAGCTCAACTCCTCGAGCGCGACCAGCAGCAGCACCTCGCGCTGTTCGACCGGCAGCCGGTACAGCGCGCGCTGCACGTCGCGCAACTCCAGCCCGCCGACCTCGCCGGCCGGCGCGGCCATCGTCTGCCACGGCGCGGTGGCGTCGTCGACCGCGATCTCGTGCCGTGCGCGCAACTGGTCGATGAAGCGGTGCCGCAACAGCGTCAGCAGCCACGCGCGCAGGTTGCCGCAGTCGCGCGGCGGCCGGTTCAGCGCACGCTCGAGCGTGTCCTGCACGAGATCGTCGGCCCACGCGCGCTCGCCCGTCAGCGCACGCGCATAGCGCGTGAGATGCGGAAGCCACACCAGCAGATCCGATTCATAGCTCATCGGGGCGCCTCGCGCGTCGCCGCGCGATCACGGCCGCGCAACGTGCCACATGCCGCCGACGCCGTCGCTGCCCGCGTCGCCGGCCTTGTGGTCCATCTTCCAGCGATACAGCGGGCGGCCGCGGTACGCCCATTGCTTTTTGCCGTCGTCGCGGGCGACGAGACTCAGCGCACCCGACGCCTTGTCGTACGCGTCGGCAAGCGCGGGCGGCCAGTTGGCTGCGCACGCGCTGTCGCACATGCTCTTGCCCGGCGCATCGCGATCGAACACGTACAGCGTCATGTGCGCTTCGTCGACCAGTTTCCCGTCGGCGGCCTGCGGCGGTTCCGCGGCGGCCGGCCGCACGAGCGCCGCCGTCAGCGCGGCGGCGAAAAGCATCCGTTTCATTCCCGTTCTCCTTGGCGTCGTGTCGCGACATGGCGGCCGCCGGACGGGACGATCGACTGCGTCGCGATCATTATCCCGCCGGCCGGCCGTGCCGGAACTCGGTATGTAAACGGACGGCGATGGCCGGTTATTCCATGCCATACCATGCCGCGCCGCAAACAGCGGCGGCGATCATTCATGCGACGAAAGAAAACGGGAAGCCCGAAATGACAACGCGGCATGACAGCGATGTCATGCCGCGTTGCGCGACCCGTATTGCCTGGCCCGTGTTACGCGACCATTTCGCACGACGGCCGATGCGGCGCCGTCGTGCGGTTTCGGCCGGTTACCTCGGCAGTGCGCCGGTCAGCGACTGGAGCAGCGTCGTCACCGGTGCGAGCGGGTTGTTCGGCGAGCTGTTGCCGGAATGCGGCGTCACCGACAGGCTCGGCGAGGAGCCGAGCACCGTGCCCACCGACGTGCCGACCGCATTGACGACCGTCGCCGTCGAGTTGGCACCCGTCGTCAGCAGCGAACCGACCGCGCCCGCCGTGCCGCCGGCCGCATTCGCGCCCGAGCCGAGCAGGCTGCCGCCTGCCGCTGCCGCCGAACCGCCCGCACCCGACAGCGCGCCGGCCGCCTGGCCGAGCGCCGCCGGACCGGACGCAAGTGCGCCCGTTACCGAACCGAGGGCGCCAGTCAGCGCGCCGGCCGGGTTGCCGCCGCCCGTCAGGCCGCTCACGAGGTTGGTGATCGGCGCGATCGGGCTGCTGCCGGCGGCGCCGGACAGCGTGCCGACCACCTGGTTCACGACGCCTTGCACCGGCGCCAGCGGGTTGGAACCGCCGAGGTTGCCGAGGGCGCCCGTCACCGAGTTCAGCGCCCCCGTCAGTGCCCCGGCCGGATTGCCGTTGCCGAGCGTACCGACGACCTGGTTCACGACACCCTGCACCGGCGCCAGCGGGCTCGTGCCGCCCAGTGCGCCGAGCGCGCCCGCCACCGAGCCGACCGCGTTGCCCAGGGCGCTCGTGGCCGTCCCGACCGCGTTGCTCAGCGTGCCGGCCGGATTGCTGCCGCCGAGCGTGCCGACCACCTGGTTCACGACGCCTTGCACCGGCGCCAGCGGGTTCGTCCCGCCGAGATTGCCGAGCGCGCCCGTCACCGAGCCGAGTGCGCCGGTCAGCGCGCCGGCCGGGTTGCCGCCCGGCAGCGCGTTCTGCAGGCCGTTGACGAGGTTCGTGATCGGCGTGATCGGGCTGCCGCCGCCGGCACCCGACAGCGTGCCGACGACCTGGTTCACGGCGCCCTGCACCGGCGCCAGCGGGTTCGCGCCGCTGAGCGCGCCCGTCACCGAGTTCAGCGCGTTCGTCAGCGCACCGGCGGGATCGCCGTTGCCGAGCGTGCCGGCGAGCTGCGTGACGGCACCCTGTACCGGCGCGAGCGGGCTCCCTGCGCCACCGACGTTGCCGAGCGTGCCCGTGATCGTGTTGACCGCGTTGCTCAGTGCGCCGGCCGGGTTGCCGCTGCCGAGCGTGCCCGTGACCTGATTCACGACGTTCTGGATCGGGGTGATGGGGTTCGCGCCGCCGCCGAGGTTGCCCAGAGCGCCGGTTACCGTGCCGAGTGCGCCGGTCAATGCGCCTGCGGGGTTGCCGCCGCCGACGCCGCCCAAGGCGCCCGTCACCGTGCCGAGTGCGCCGGTCAACGCGCCTGCCGGGTTGCCACCGCTAACGCCACCTAAGGCGCCCGTCACCGTGCCGAGTGCACCGGTCAACGCGCCTGCCGGGTTGCCGCCGCCGACGTTGCCCAGGGCACCCGTCACCGTACCGAGTGCGCCGGTCAATGCGCCTGCCGGATTGCTGCCGCCGACGCCGCCCAGGGCGCCCGTCACCGTGCCGAGTGCGCCGGTCAACGCGCCTGCCGGATTGCCGCCGCCGACGCTGCCCAGGGCGCCCGTTACCGTGCCGAGTGCACCGGTCAACGCGCCTGCGGGGTTGCCACCGCCAACGCCGCCCAGGGCGCCCGTTACCGTACCGAGCGCGCCGTTCAATGCGCCTGCGGGGTTGCCGCCGCCAATGCCGCCCAAAGCGCCCGTCACCGTACCGAGTGCGCCGGTCAACGCGCCTGCCGGATTGCCGCCGCCGACGCTGCCCAGGGCGCCCGTTACCGTGCCGAGTGCGCCGGTCAACGCGCCTGCCGGGTTGCCGCCGCCGACGCTGCCCAGTGCGCCCGTTACCGTGCCGAGTGCGCCGGTCAATGCGCCTGCCGGATTGCCGCCACCAACGCCGCCCAAGGCGCCCGTTACCGTACCGAGCGCGCCGGTCAATGCGCCTGCCGGATTGCCGCCACCAACGCCACCCAAGGCACTCGTCACCGTGCCGAGTGCGCCGGTCAATGCGCCGGCCGGGTTGCCACCGCCAACGCCGCCCACGGCGCCCGTCACCGTGCCGAGTGCACCGGTCAATGCGCCTGCCGGATTGCCACCGCCAACGCCGCCCAAGGCGCCCGTTACCTGATTCACCACACCTTGAACCGGCGCCAGCGGGTTCGAACCACCCCCGATACCGCCCAGTGCGCCCGTGGCCGTGCCGAGCGCGCTGCTCAGCGTGCCCGTCGCCGTGTTCAGCGCACCCGTCAGTGCACCCGCCGGGTTGCCGCCGCTCAAGGCGCCCGTCACTTGATTCACCACGCCCTGAACCGGCGCCAGCGGACTCGCGCCGCCACCGATACCACCCAGTGAGCCGGTCACCGTACCGATTGCCCCCGTCAACGCACCTGCCGGGTTACCGCCACCCAGCGCACCCGTCACCTGATTCACCACACCTTGAACCGGCGCCAGCGGGTTCGAACCACCGCCGATACCGCCCAGCGTGCCCGTGGCCGTGCCGAGCGCGCTACTCAGCGTGCCCGTCGCCGTGTTCAGCGCACCCGTCAGTGCACCCGCCGGGTTGCCGCCGCTCAAGGCGCCCGTCACCTGATTCACCACACCCTGAACCGGCGCGAGCGGCTGCACCGTGCCGCCACCGCCGAGTGCGCCCGTCACCGCCCCCACGGCGCCCGACAGCACTTGCCCCGGCTCGCCGAGCGACGTCTGGATCGCGCCCGACCCGCCCGCCGTCACGGTGACCGAGCCCAACGGCGACGTGCCCGTCGCGGCCAGCCCAACCGACACGCTGTTCGTCGGCGGATTGACGATCACTTGCGGGATCGGCAGCGAATCGAGGGCCCCCGCCATCGCGGAAGCCGAAGCCAGCACCCCGAACACCGTCGCGACCGACAGCGCCACACCCGTCAATTTGAAATTCTGTCCCATCGTTATTTTCCCCATCTCGGTTGGCACTACGTTGACAAAGCATGGGGACGGATTGCACGAAGCGTGCCAATTCCAAAAACGGATTGATTCGTCTGGTTATTGAACGGCAATAACGCTTTTTTAATCGATTTCAGGCGAAATTCGAGATTGGGAAGACGAAATCGTCTGATGAAAAAGGCCTTCGGAACGCGGATGTAACGTAACGTTTGCGAGCCCCGCGGTAACGTGTTCCGGTACATTCCATGTAACGCCTGAACGCGCGCCCGCGATGGGACCCTATACCGTCACAACCGCTGCCCATTACGCATTTCAGCAATATGAAAATACATTGATAAATCGCGAATTTGCTGATTTTATTTTATCGCGCGAT
The DNA here is from genome assembly GCF_002959955.1 of Burkholderia sp. BE12. Taxonomy (NCBI): domain Bacteria; kingdom Pseudomonadati; phylum Pseudomonadota; class Betaproteobacteria; order Burkholderiales; family Burkholderiaceae; genus Burkholderia; species Burkholderia sp. BE12. Next base: position 149,436 of record NZ_PREY01000007.1, read on the forward strand.
TTTCTTTCTTATCGATTACGCAGATCATTTCCGATTGCGTGGATTTCGATAATCCGGACAGCAGAATGAAACACTGTGAAGAATACGTATTACCACCGGCACGTGCCGGTGGCCGAAACCGCCTCTGCGCGCCGCGGGTTCAACCGAAGCGCGCGGGCCGGTACGGACGGGGATCGATATAGGTCGGCGCGCCCGTCATCATTTCGGCGAGCAGGCGGCCGGTCGCGGGCCCGAGCGTGAGCCCGTGATGGCAGTGGCCGAACGCGAACCACAAATGACGGTGGCGCGGCGCGGGCCCGATCACCGGGCGCATGTCGGGCGTGCACGGCCGCATTCCGAGCCACGGCTCCGGATCGAGCCGCTCGCCGATGCCGAACGCGTCGCGCGCCAGCGGTTCGGCGCGTGCGAGTTGCACGCCGGTCGGCGGCGCGCCGCGCGGCGCGATCTCGACGCCGGTCGTGAGCCGCAGGCGGCCACCCTCCATCGGCGCGACGACGAAGCCTTCCTCGGTATCGCACACGGGGACGTTCAGCGGCGCGCGCGTCGGCAGGTAATGCATGTGATAGCCGCGCTTCGCGCGCAGCGGAATCCGGTAGCCGAGCGGCGCGAACACATGATCGGACCACGGCCCGAGCGCGACCACGGCCGAGCGTGCCGAGATCGGCCCATGTTCGGACCCGACCTGCCAACCGTCATCCACCTGCACGAGCGTCGTCGCGTCGCCGCGCACGAACGTGCCGCCGTCACGCTGGAACAACCGCGCATAGGCCTTGGTCAGCCCGCCCGGGCTCGACACGGTCTTCGGATCCTGCCAGTGGAACGCGCCGCAGAATGCATCGCCGATACCGGGCTCGCGCGCGCGCAGCGCACGCGCGTCGAGCACGGTCATCCGCAGCCCGTGCGCGTCGGCCACGCGCTGTTGCGCGCCCGCTTCCGCATCGAACAGCGCGGGCGAGCGAAACGCCTCGATCCATCCGCCGTCGTGCACGAGCGGCTGCGCGTCGGTGCGCGCGAGCAGCGCATCGTGCTCGACGACGCTCGCCGCGACGAGCGGCAGCATGTCGCGCGCGGCGGCCGCGAGCCGCTGCGGCGACGATTCGCGCCAGAAGCGAGCGAGCCAGCCTGCATACTCGGGCAGCGCCTTGTAGTCCCAATAGAGATCGACCGAACGGTTGCGCGCGTAGCGCAACAGCGTGCCGAGCCGGCGCGGAAACGCATACGGCACGACCGACGAGCGCTCGATCAGCCCCGCATTGCCGTGGCTGGTTTCCTCGCCGGGCGCGCGCCGGTCGACGAGCGCGACGCGCAGCCCGCGATCCTGCAGATGCAGCGCCGACGACACGCCGACGATGCCGGCCCCCAGAACGATGACGTCGAAATCCATATTCCCCCGCACTGTGTCGAGATGGGATGCGCCGTGCGCCAGGCCGCGGCCGGTGCGCGGCGGCGCTTACTTCGCGATGATGTCGCGCTTGAAGTACTTCCGCGACAGCGCGCTCAGCGTGCCGTCCTGCTTCAGCGCGTCGAGCGCGCCGACGATCTTCGCCTGCAGCGCCTTGTCGTTCTTGCGCATCCCGAAACCGGTGCCTTCGCCGAGCGTCGCCGGATCCTTCAGCGGCTCGCCGACGATCTGGTAGTCGCGGCCGGCCGGCTTGTCGAGGAAACCGTCCTGCGCGGTCTGCGCTTCCTGCACGGCCGCGTCGAGACGCCTCGCGACGAGATCGGCGTAGATCTGGTCCTGATCCGGGTACGACACGACGGCCACGCCCGCATTGGCCCAGTGCGCCTTCAGGAAATCCTCCTGCGACGAACCCTGCAGCACGCCGACGTGCTTGCCGCGCAGGCTCGCGACGTCGGGCTTCAGCGGCGAGCCATGCTTCGCCACCATCACGATCGGCACCACGTAGATCGCCGGCGTGAAGTCGATGCTTTGCTTGCGCTTCACGGTGATGTTCATCGCCGAGTTGATCGCGTCGAACTTGCGCGCCTGCAGCGCCGGGATCAGCCCGTCGAACGAATTCTCGACCCACACGCATTTCATGTTCAGCTTCGCGCACACCGCGTTGCCGATGTCGACGTCGAAACCCTGCAACTGACCGGCCGGCGTCTTGCTCTCGAACGGCGGATAGGCGGCTTCGATCCCGAAGCGCAACGTGGTCTGTTCCGCATGGGCCGTGACGGCCGCGCACGCGAGCGCCGCAGCGGCGCAGAGGGAAAGTTTCCAGTTCATGACGGTCCTTCTGTTCTGGATTGAGGCTGGAGATCGGTCGCCCGACGCCCTCGACCGGGCGGCGGTGCGGCATCCGAGTCAGCTAGCCACCTGACGATGTGTCGGATCCCGCACCCCGAAATATAGACTTAAAGTCTACTATGGACTATAGGGGATACGAGGATGTCGCCCCGTCGCTCGACGTCGAGATTTCGTCGCTCATGCCAAACACCCTTGATTCCATGGCGTTTTTCATGAATCCGGCAACGACACAACGTCTCGAAAAGAAAAATTCTCCTGATTGCGTTTGTCTATATTAGACTTTTCGTCCATAACGAACATCGCTGGACGCCGTCTTTCGAGACTTTCCGTCCAGCCCGAACCGGAGATGCTCCCATGACGCAAACCGTCCCCACCCCGCCGCTGACCGTCGACGAAGCCGCGGTGCGCGCGGCGCTGCCTTCGCTCGACGTGCTCGGCACGCTGCGCCGCATGTTCGCGTCGCTCGCCGCGGCGCGCGCGGTTCAGCCGCCGCAGACGCTCACGCTGTTTCCCGGCCAGGCCGGCGACTTCATCACGTATCTCGGCGCGCTCGCCGACGAGCAGGTGTTCGGCGCGAAGCTGTCGCCGTACATCGTGACGGCCGGCAAACCCGACGGGACACCCGGCGGGACACCCGACGGGAGACCGATCGTCACCGCATGGACCGCGCTGATGTCGATGCAAACCGGCCAGCCGCTGATGTGGTGCGACGCGGGGCTGCTGACCGTCGAACGCACGGCCGGCACGACCGCGCTCGCGGTCGACTGCCTCGCGCCGCGCGACGCGCGCCAGCTCGCGATCGTCGGCGCGGGCGCGGTCGGCCTCGCGCACCTCAAGCACACGGCGGCGCTGCGCGACTGGGACACGATCCGCGTGTACTCGCCCGCGCTGGCGGGCGACGCGGCGCTGCAGGCGAGCCTCGCCGCGCTCGACCCGCGCACGCACGCGGCGGCGAGCGTCGAAGCCTGCGTGCGCGACGCGGACGTGGTGATGCTGTGCACGTCGTCGGGCACGCCCGTGCTCGGCGACGGGATGCTCACGCGCCCCGCGCTCGTCACGTCGATCAGCACCAACGTCGCGCGCGCGCACGAAATCCCGCCCACGTGGCTGCCGGACATGGACGTCTACTGCGACTACCGGCATACGACGCCCGCGAGCGCCGGCGAGATGCAGATCGCGGCGGCCGAGCACGGCTGGGATGCCGGCCGGATCGTCGGCGACCTGCCCGCGCTCGTCGCCGGCACCTGCGCGGCGCCGTCGCGCACGCGTCACGCGTTGTTCCGCTCGATCGGCCTCGGGCTCGAGGACATCGCGATCGCGCACGCGCTGTACACGCATCTGACGCGCGCATGAGCGGCACGCGCACGCGGGGCCGATACAATGGCGCAACCGCCGCGGCGGCCGCGCGCGGGCGCACGGGCATGCCGGCCAACGGTACGCCGGCTCGCCGGCCCGACCCGCTGCCCGGCTCCCGCCCACCCGAGATCGCGATACCGATGCGCAAGAAGAAATCTCCCGTCAAAGACCTGCTGCTCACCCGCTATGCGCCGATCGCCGACGGTATCGCCGCACTGTTCTTCCCGTACGCGGAAGTCGTGATCCACGACCTGCACGACCAGACCGTGCTGTATCTCGCGAACAACCTGTCCAAGCGCGAGGTCGGCGACGATTCCGCGCTCGAGGAAATCGATCATTCGGCGCGCGAGCGCGTGATCGGCCCGTACGAGAAGCTGAACTGGGACGGCCGGCGGATGCGCTGCGTCAGCAACGTGCTGTTCGACGACGAAGGCCGGCCGGCCGGGATGATGTGCATCAACTTCAACATCGCCGTGTTCGACGAGGTGCGCTCGACGCTCGACTTGTTCATCAAGGGCGCGGGCGTCGTCGCGCAGCCCGACGAGCTGTTCCGCGACGACTGGCAGGAGCGCATCAACACGTTCCTGCACGGCTGGCTGCGCGAGCGGCAGCTCGGGCTGAACGGGCTCACGCGCGAGCACCGGCGCGAACTCGTCGAGGCGCTGTACGCGGAAGGCGCGTTCCGCGGCAAGAGCGCGGCGAACTACGTCGCGAACGTGCTCGGGATGGGGCGCGCGACGGTCTACAAGCACCTCAAGCACCTGAAGGAAACGCAAGGCGACGCGTGAGCGCGACGTGGCGGGCGCAATCACGGTAGGCCGGTCATCGGTATCGGGCCGCCGGTTCCGCGCCCAAGCTCCGCGACACGCGGGCGCAGCCCCTTCCGCACCATTCCGCGGGCGGCGAAACGTCGAAAAATAAAGTGATATAGTCTCGGTTACACTTTTTTTGCCGCCCGGACCGCCCATGACGACCGCTCCCGCCCCGACTGCCCGCCCGACCCTGACCGTCGAGATCTGGTCCGACCTGATCTGCCCGTGGTGCTGGATCGGTAAGCGCCGCTTCGACGAGGCGCTGGCCGCGTTCGCGCACGCCGACCGCGTCGACGTCGCGTTGCGTGCGTACCGGCTGATGCCCGGCCAACCCGTCGAGCCGGTCGAGGCGATGCTGGCAGGCAAATACCGGATGGCGCCCGCGCAGGTCGACCAGATGCTGCGCCAGGTGACCGATGCGGCCGCGAGCGTCGGGCTGCGCTACGACCTGCCCGGCACGCTCGTCGGCGACACGCTCGACGGCCACCGGCTCGTGAAGCTCGCGCAAGCGTCGGGCCGCGCGCACGCGCTGACCGAGCGGCTCTATCGCGCCTATTTCTGCGAGCACGGCTCGCTGTTCGATCATGCGGCGCTGACCGGGTTTGCGGTCGAAGCCGGGCTCGAGCGCTCGGCCGTCGAAGCCGTGCTGCGCAGCGACGCGTATCGCGACGAAGTCGAAGCCGACATCGCGCACGCCGCACGGATCGGCGGGCGCGGCGTGCCGCTGTTCGTGTTCGGCGGCCGCTATGCGGTGTCGGGCGCGCAGCCGGCCGACGCGTTCGCGCGGGCGCTCGATCAGGCGTGGCGCGACGGCATCGTCGAACCCGGCGACGACGATGCGGCCGCCTGCGGCCCCGACGGCTGCGAACTGCCGGCTCGGTCGTAATCCTCATCCCGCCGCACGCGCGCCGCAGCCGCGCGCGCCACTACGCGACGCTCCTGCCACAAACCGGCAGGAAGCCCGCGCCGCCGACGTCTACAATGCATCCTTTCAGATAACTATCAGAAGGCTGCAGGCCCATGACCCACGGGATTCACGGCGAGAAGCGCTGGTACGCGCTGATCGTGCTCTGTCTCGGCGTGCTGATGATCGTGCTCGACAGCACGATCGTAAACGTCGCGCTGCCGTCGATCAGCACCGATCTCCACTTCACCGAAACGGCCCTCGTGTGGGTCGTCAATGCCTACCTGCTGACGTTCGGCGGCTGCCTGCTGCTCGGCGGCCGGCTCGGCGACCTGTACGGCCAGCGGCGCATGTTCCTCGCGGGCCTCGTCGTGTTCACGCTCGCGTCGCTCGCCTGCGGCCTCGCGCAATCGCAGGCGATGCTGATCGCCGCGCGCGCGGTGCAGGGGTTCGGCGGCGCGGTCGTGTCGGCCGTCTCGCTGTCGCTGATCATGAACCTCTTCACGGAACCCGGCGAACGCGCACGCGCGATGGGCGTCTACGGCTTCGTGTGCGCCGGCGGCGGCAGCATCGGCGTCCTGCTCGGCGGGCTGCTGACGAGCTCGCTGTCGTGGCACTGGATCTTCCTCGTCAACCTGCCGATCGGCGTCGCCGTCTATGCGATGTGCGTCGCGCTGCTGCCGCGCATGCGTATGCCGGTGGGCACCGCACGGCTCGACGTCGCCGGCGCGATCACCGTGACCGCGTCGCTGATGCTGGCCGTCTACGGCATCGTCGGCGGCAACGAGGCCGGCTGGCTGTCGACGCAGACCGTCGCGCTGATCGGCGCGGCCGTCGCGCTGCTCGTGCTGTTCATCGCGATCGAGTCGCGCGCCGCGCATCCGTTGATGCCGCTCACGCTGTTCGCCGCGCGCAACGTCGCGCTCGCGAACGCGATCGCCGTGCTGTGGGCGGCCGCGATGTTCGCATGGTTCTTCCTGTCCGCGCTGTACATGCAGCGCGTGCTCGGCTACGGGCCGCTGCAGGTCGGCCTCGCGTTCCTGCCGGCGAACCTGATCATGGCCGCGTTCTCGCTCGGGCTGTCGGCGCGCATCGTGATGCGCTTCGGGATCCGCGGGCCGATCGCCGCCGGCCTCCTAATCGCGGCCTGCGGCCTCGCGCTGTTCTCGCGCGCGCCGGTCGACGGCGGTTTCGTGTGGCACGTGCTGCCCGGCATGACGCTGCTCGGCATTGGCGCGGGCGTCGCGTTCAATCCGGTGCTGCTCGCCGCGATGAACGACGTCGATCCGGCCGATTCCGGGCTCGCGTCGGGCATCGTCAACACCGCGTTCATGATGGGCGGCGCGCTCGGGCTCGCGGTCCTCGCAAGTCTCGCCGGCGCCCGCACCGACGCGCTCGCGGCGGCGCAAGCCGCGCCGCTCGACGCGCTGAACGGCGGCTACCGCGCGGCATTCGCGTTCGGCGCGGCGTTTGCGGCCGTGGCCGCGCTGATCGGTTTCGCGCTGCGGATCCGGCCGCCACGCGCGGTCGAAGGCGCCGGGCCCGCGATGCACTGACCGTCGGCAGCCGAACGGGAACCGGCATCGAATCGGGGCGCGCAGTGTCGCGCCCTTTTTTGTGCGCACCGGACGCGCGGCGTACGCGCCCGGGTCGTCATACCTTTCACGCCGACCCCTGCTCAAACGCCCGTTTCATGTCCGCCGGCGGCCGCCGGGCGCCCTATCCCGGCCGATTTTTAACGCAGTCGTACATTGACGCGCCACTTTTGCGACAATGGCGGACTTTGATGCGCGCGCCGCAGCCGCGCGCCGCCGCCGAACGCTGCATAACCGCCTGCCTCCGATGTCGCTTCCCCATATCGATCTGCTGTACTCCCTGTCCGGCCTGTTCGTCGGCATTCTCGTGGGCCTCACGGGCGTCGGCGGCGGTTCGTTGATGACGCCGATTCTCGTGCTGCTGTTCGGCGTCCACCCCGCGACGGCGGTCGGCACCGACCTGTTGTACGCGGCCGCGACCAAGGCCACCGGCACGCTCGTCCACGGCCTGAAAGGCTCGATCGACTGGCGCATCACGGGCCGGCTCGCGGCGGGCAGCGTGCCGGCCGCCGCGCTCACGCTGTGGTGGCTGCACACGCACGGGATGAACACGCCGGGCACCGCGCGGATGATCCAGCTCGTGCTCGGCGTTGCGCTGCTGCTCACGTCGCTCGCGCTGATCTTCCGCCCGCAGCTGACCGCATTCGCCGCACGCAACCCGCTCGCGCCGAGCCCCGCGCGCACGCTGTGGTCGACCGTGCTGACGGGCGCCGTGCTCGGCGTGCTCGTGTCGATGACGTCGGTCGGCGCCGGCGCGATCGGCGTGACCGTGCTCCTGCTGCTGTATCCGGCGCTCGCGACGACCCGCATCGTCGGTTCCGACATCGCGCATGCCGTGCCGCTCACGCTGGTCGCGGGCATGGGTCACTGGCTGCTCGGCTCGGTCGACTGGTCGATGCTGCTGTCGCTGCTGCTCGGTTCGCTGCCCGGCATCGTGCTCGGCAGCCTGCTGTCGGCGCGCGCGCCAGAACGGCTGCTGCGCAACCTGCTCGCCGCGACCTTGGTCGCGGTCGGCGTGCGGCTCGTGCTGGCGTAAGCGGCCGGGCCGCCCTTTCCTCCGCGGTTACGCCCCTTCCCGTCCGGCGCATGAGGTACCCGCCCATCGCTCGCCGCACAAGAAAAACAGCCCGACCGGCCTGCGCCGATCGGGCTGTCGTCCATCCGGGGCGGCGCGAGCCGCCCGCGGCGCTTACTGCCCCTGCTGCTGCAGTTTCTGCTGCTTCATCTGCTGCGTGCGCGCCTGCAGCTTCAGCACGCGCTGCAACGCGGTGCGGTTCGCGAGGATGCCGTCGTAGAAGTTGGCGAGATCGCCCTTCAGCGCGGTCCGCGACGCGTCGTTCAGGTAGATCATGTGGCCCGACGGGTAGTTCTTGATCGTCAGGTTCTGCGCCTTGAGCGTCGGATCGAGCGGCATCTGCGCGAGCGTCAGCTCCGTCTGGTGGAACGGCGTGACGGCGTCGAAATACCCGTTCGCCGACAGCACCTTCAGGTCCGGGTTCACGCTCATCGTCGACGCCAGGTCGCCGGCCGTGTACAGCGTATTGCCGCCGCCCTTGTTCGCGCCGGTCGGATCCGTGTGGCTGAAGTCCCAGTTGTTGAAGACCTGGTCGTTCAGGTCCACGAACGACGACGTCGACGTGTACTTGAGGTCGGTGTTGATGTAGCTGTTCCACAGCACCGTGTACGCGCCGCCGACGTTCGTGATCGACGGATCGTTGCTGCCCGAGTTCGGCAGGATGTACGGCGCGATGCCCTTGCCCGTGAAGTTCGCGCGACCGTCGTACTGGCCGATCTGCGTGCCCGGCACGAGCGTCAGGAAGAACGTGTACGGCGGGTTGTCGTCCGACGACGGCACGTTGCCGAGCGCGGCCGGGTTGCCGAAGGTCTGGATCAGCGAGGTCGGGTCCGTGCCGATGTACGAACCCATCTGCTGCGCGGTCTGCAGGTTCAGGTTCAGCCGCACGTTCACGAAGCCGCCGTCCTGCGGGTTCGGCTTCTGCGCGAGCGGCGCGAGCGTGTTGTCCGCGTAGTTGCGGGCCTGGACCATGTACGCGTCGAGATCGGTCGGCGTCGGGTTGACCGTCGTCTTCTTCCAGTAGAACGCATCGGCCGCGAGCGTCGGGAACGTGCCCGGCGCCGACAGCGCGTTCGCGTAGTCGAGGATCGACGACTGCAGCGTGATCCCGTTCAGGTCGATGCCGTCCTCGTGCAGCACCCACGACACGACCGCGCTGCGCGCGGTGCCGTACGACTCGCCGTACAGGAACTTCGGCGAATTCCAGCGCGAGTACTTGGTCAGGTAGCGCTGGATGAAGCGGTCGATCGAGCGCGCGTCCTGGTCGGTGCCCCAGAAATCCTTGTTCTTCGCCGGCGCGATCGCCGTCGAGTAACCGGTGCCGACCGGGTTGATGAACACGATATCGGTGCGGTCGAGCAGGCTGTCCGGGTTGTCGAGCAGCTTGTACGGCGCGGGCGGCGTGAAGTTCGGGAACGACGACTGCAGGCGCTTCGGCCCGTACGAGCCGAGCAGCAGGTAGACCGACGACGAACCGGGGCCGCCGTTGTAGAAGAACGTGACCGGGCGCGGCTTCGACGGGTCGGGATTGTCCTGCGTGTACGCGACGTAGAACATCTTCGCGTTCGGCGCCGACGTGATCGGATCGATCGTCGTCAGGTGGCCCGTGGTGGCCGTGTACTTGATCGTCTTGCCGCCGATCGTGACCTGGCGGTGCACGACCGCGGCGCCTTCGGTCGAATCCGTGACCGCGTCGTTCGGCCCGGTGCCGTACACGTCGGTGTCGACGTACGGCTGGTCGGCCGCGGCGGCGGCCGTTGCGTCGGTGTTGACCGACGTGCTGCCGCTGGTCGTCGCGGCCGCGGTGGCGGCCGCCGCGCTCGGGCTCGGCCCGTCGTCGCCGCCGCACCCCGTGACGAGCAGCGCCGCGGCCGCTGCCGCGGCGAGCGGTACGCTCAAGGTCGTTCCGAATAGCGCGAAACCGTCTTTCAAGGACTTGCGTGTCGTCATTATTGCCTCTCGAACAGAACGATAAATACCGCCGGTCGCAAAGGATCATTTGCGCCGGCGCTCCGCACCGGGAATGCATTCGTTATGCGACGCACTCCGAGTTTTTTACCGGATCGGCAAATACCGATCGGCACGATTTACCCCACCCATGTTTTTTTGCAACTGCACAATGGAATCAATTCCATTGCAAACGACAATTCAACGGTCCCAGCAATACGAACGCATTTCGCGAATTCGCATGCGCACAAAATCGGCGACAAAGAGACGCCACGAGAAGCCCGCCCATCAAGGCGCCTCCACTTCGAACAGACGAACGATCCCCGTCGGCGAGATACCGATTAATCGCGAAACGGCGATCAACCGCGGCTCGAACCGATTGAATAAAATCGAAAGGATCGATTAACTAAATGGAAAGGAATATTCTCGTATCTGGAATTTATTAAATTAAGTGAAAATACCGGCGCATATTAGGTTCCGGATTTATGGCCGTAAAGTAATAATTTGTTACAGCGCTCGTCATTCGGATAAAAGGCAGTGCGGGACCGATTCCAGACGATGCAAAGAAAAAGCCGGACGGCTGTCCGGCTTTGTCGGAGGCGGCGCGACGGCCGCCGTCAGAGCGGCACGTCGATCGTGCCGACGCCGGCGGAAATCGCGTTCGCGCCCGGCGCGGCCGAGATCGGCGGCAGGTTCGCGCTCGTCAGCGCGGGCGCGGCGCCCGGCGTGCCGCCGCGCGGCACCGTGCGGATCACCTGCGACGGCGGCAGCGGCGCACCGCCCTTCAAGTGCTTCCACATCAGGTTCAGCGCCTGCACGTTGTAGTAGTGAACCGGCACGAAGCGCGTGTCGAAGCCCGGAACCGACAGGAAGGCGTCGAAGTGCTGGCCGTTCGTCACTTCATAGAACACCAGCTGGCTGCGCCCGGCTTCGCTGATGCCGTTCTGCGCGACGTACGCGCGCGACGCGTGGTTCACGGGCACGAGCGCGTCGCTGCGGCCCTGCACGATGATCGCCGGCTTGCCGTGCAGGTTCGCGTTCACGCGCACCGCGTCGACGTTCGCGGGCATGCCGAGCATCCCGTTCGTCCACAGCTGGCGCAGGCACAGCGCGCCCGCGAAGCTTGCATCGGGCGTCGCGAGCCGGTGGTCGACGCCCGCGCCGTTGTTGAACACGAGACTGATGCCGGCCGTCGGCGGCACGCCGCTGCCGGCGCCGAACACGGCCGGCATCGGCGACGCGGCGGGGGCCGCGACCGCGCCGGTCGCCGGGTTCGTCGTCGCGAAGCTGAAGTTGCACAGGTTGTCGGTCACGCGCGAGCGCGTGTACGCGTTCGCATAGGTGACCGCGATCGCGGGAATCGCCTGCGAATCCCACATCGGCGCCTGCAGCAGGTCGGAATCGGCCAGATAGCCGGCCGCATGGAGCTGCGCGAGCGCGTCGGCCGCCTGGCTCTGCGTGTCGGCGCCCGCCACCAGCCCGGCCGCGGCGAGCGTCGCGCAGCGCTGCGTGCGGATCGACTGCGTGGTCGCGGTCGGCAGCGCGCTCAGGTACGGCGCGCCGGCCAGCGACGCCGATGCCGCGGCGCACGGTTCCAGCAGGTTCGCGAGCGTCGCGTAATCGGCCAGCGGCCGGCCGAACGACGGCACCGGCTGGCCGCCCGTGCGCACGATCGCATTCGGCGCCATCCGCACGTTGATCTGCGGCTCGCCGACCACGACCGCGGTAATCCAGCCGCGGTTGTCCTGCTCGGCCGCCGCCAGCGACGCGCCGCCGCCGTTGCTCACCGACGCGGCGATCGTCGTGATGTCGCCCGCGCGATAGCGCACGCCGCGACGCGCGCCGTCGATCAGCGGACCGAACTGCTCGTTGAGCGCCCAGTACGCGAACTCCACCGCCTGCAGCGTCACGCGCCCCCAGTCCTGCTCGGAATTCTGCTGCGAATGCGCGTGCTTGAATGCATAGCGGTTCGGGAAGCGGCCGTTGAACGCGGCGAGATCGCCGCTCGTCACGTTCGCGGTAAACAGGCTCGCGGTGCCGGCCAGCACCGCGTTGGCGAGCGTGCCGTCGATCAGCGTGACGGTGTCGGAGCCGAGCTCGTGCGCGCCGTTGCCGCCGCCCTTGTCGTTGTAGGCCACCGCGCAGCCGCGCTTGAGCGCCCACTCGCCGGCCGCGGAAATCGCGCCGTACACGCCGCGCGAGCCGGACGACGTCGCGGTGACGATGCAGGGCTGCGCGGGATCGAAGCTGGCGGGCACCTGCACGAGCAGCGTCACGTTCCTGGTGCCGCTGCCGTCGTCGGCATACGCGAGATATTCGGTGCCGGGGATCTTGCCTTCGCCGAGCGTATCGTTGCCGTCGAGGTCGACGTTCGGCCCCCAGAAGCGGCCGTAGCCGCCGTTCGCGCTCATGTCGACGAGCGCGCGGTAGTTCGACCAGATGGCGAGGCGACGCAATTCGGCGCTCGTCGGCCGCGACGGGTTCGCGAAGCCGGGCGCACTCGCCGCGGCGAGGCCCGTCTTGCCGAGGCCGGCCGTCAGCAGGTCGTCGCTCGCGCCGTCGTAGGCCGTCGTGCGCACGCTTCCGGACACGAAGCCGGGCAACCGGTTGCGCTCGGCCGACTCGTCGCCGTTGCAGGCGCCGAGCATCGCGATCGCGGCCAGCGCCGCCCCACACACCACCCGCCTGCCCCACCCGAGCTTCGTCATCGCCGCCCCCTCGATATCGTTATCGGTCCGCCGCCGCGCCGCGCGCGGCGTTCGGCTTCTGAAGCGCAAACGGGCCCCGGCATGGGGCCCGCCTGGAAACGGGCGCATGCGGCGCTCGCGCGCCGCCGCCCGGCGTTACTGCTGCTGAACCGTCAGCTTGTTCGTGACCGACGTCACACCCTTCACGCTCTTGGCTGCCTCTTCCGCCTTGTCGATCTGTGCCTGGTCGGGCACCGTGCCCTCCAGCGAGATCGCGCCGCCCTTCGAACGCACGACGAGGTTCGCCACGTCGATGCCGCCTGCCTTCGTAATGGCCTTGCGCACCGCGTAGCCGAGCTTGCGGTTCGCCTTCTTCGCGGTTTTCGCGGCGGCCTTCGGCGCGCTCGTAGCGGCCGACGGCGCTTCCGTTGCCGCTGCGTCGCTCGACTGCGCATACACGCTGCCCGACAGACAGGCCGCCACGGCGGCGACACCCAACGCTCTCAACACGATCGACTTCATGCTATCTCCTTATCACTTCGGAACGGCCGTGCACAGTACGGCCGGATACCCCCAAAAACAGCCGGCCCGCGCGCGAACGGGCGGGACAGCCGGTGTTTTCCACGGCGATACGAGAGAGGCGTCACAGGCCGGCGGCCGGCGCACGCGAAAGCGGGCCGGCCGGGCCGGACAGCCGCCGGCCGGACGCGCCCGGTCTCATGACGTGCCGGGTCGCGCGCGATTCGGGCGCGGCTGCGTCGCACAATGTAATCCAGCGCCCGCGGAAGCGCAAAGCTTTTGACGCGACGGCGCCCGCCGCCGTGTCGCCGTGCCGCCGCGCAATCCCTGCGCGACTCGCGCATACGCGCCGAAACCGGGTACCATCGCCGCGAGCATCCGTGTCGTCACGCCAGCGTCATCCGCCGATCCCATGAAGCCTGCCCGCCCTCGCCCGCCGCGCCGCATCCTCGCCCGCTTCGTCGCGGTGTCGTGGCGCGACCTCGCGCTGTCGATCGGCCCGACCGTGCTGCTCGCCGGCGCGGCCGTCTGGCTCGCGGTGAAGCTGATCCAGCCGGCGCCACCGTCCACGCTCGTGATTTCGTCCGGGCCGCCCGGCAGCACATACTGGAACGCCGCCCAGAAATACAAGACGATCCTCGCGAAAAACGGCGTCACGCTCGACGTTCAATCGTCAGAAGGTTCCGCGCAGAACCTCGCGCGGCTGTCGAACCCGAACGCGCCGGTCGACGTCGGCTTCGTGCAGAGCGGCATCGGCCCGAAGGAGCGCGACGAGCATCTCGTGTCGCTCGGCAGCATCGGCTACGTGCCGCTCGCGATCATGTACCGCGGCCCGGTCGTCGCGCGCCTGTCCGACTTCAAGGGCAAGCGGCTCGCGCTCGGCGCGGAAGGCAGCGGCGCGCGCGAGCTGAGCCTCGCGCTGCTGAAGATGAACGGCATCGTGCCGGGCGGCTCGACCGAGCTCCTGCCGACCGCCGGCGAGGACGCCGCGACCGCGCTGCTCGACGGCAAGATCGACGCCGCCTTCCTGTCCGGCGACTCGACGCAGATCCCGGTCATGGCGAAGCTGTTCCGCGCGCCGGGCGTGCACGTGTACTCGTTCACGCAGGCCGAGGCGTATGCGCGGCGCTTTCCGTACCTGACCGCGATCACGCTGCCGATGGGCGTCTACGATCTCGGCCGCAACCTGCCGCCCGCCGACATCCACACGGTCGCGCCGACGATCGAACTCGTCGCGCGCGACTCGCTGCACCCCGCGCTGTCCGACCTGCTGATCGAGGCGGCGCGCGAAGTGCACGGCCACGCGACGATCCTGCAGCACGCAGGCGAATTCCCGTCGTCCGTCACGCGCGGCTTCCCGCTGTCCGACGACGCCGCGCGCTACTACAAGTCGGGCAAGACCTTCCTGTACCGACGGATGCCGTTCTGGGTCGCGAGCCTCGTCGACCGGCTGCTGGTGGTGGTCGTGCCGCTGATCGTCGTGCTGATCCCCGGGCTGCGGCTCGTACCCTCGCTGTACGGCTGGCGCGTGCGCTCGCGCATCTACCGCTGGTATGGCGCGCTGATCGCGCTCGAGCGCAGCGCGCTCGGCGAGCATACGGCCGACGAGCGCGTCAAGCTGCTCGACGAGCTCGACGACATCGAGGAAGCCGTGAACCGGATGAAGATGCCGCTCGCCTACGCCGGGCAGTTCTACGTGCTGCGCGAGCACATCGGCTTCGTGCGCGAACGGCTCACCGCGCACGACCCGGATACGCCGGCGGGCCCGCCCGGCGCCGGCCATCCGCCGGCACGCGCGGAAACCGGCCCGACGCCGGCCGGCGACGCCCCCCGGGCGACTCCCGGTTCCGCGTGAGCGAACGATCCGCGATCATTGCTGCATGCGCGCGCCGCCGCGTAACATGGAGGCCGCCGCCAGGCGCCGCACGCCCCACCTTCTGGAGAACGACATGACAACCGGCCTCGATACCGCCCAACCCGCCTGGTTCTTCGACTTCGTGTCGCCGTTCTCGTATCTGCTGCTCGAACAGCACGACAAATGGCCGGACGTGCCGTTCAACCCCGTCGCCGTCTCGCTGCCCGACCTGCACCGCCACTGGGGCCAGCGCCCGAGCGCCGACGTGCCGGCCAAGCGCGTGTTCACGTACCGGCATGCGCTGTTTCGCGCGGAACAGCTCGGCATCCGCTTCAAGATGCCGCCCGCGCATCCGTTCGATTCCGACAAGGTCCTGCGCCTCGCGATCGCGCTGCGCGCCGATATCGTGACGGTACTGGAAATGTTCCGCTTCATCTGGCGCGAAGGTAACGATCCGTCGACGCCGGAAGGCTTCGCGGCGCTGTGCGAACGCGTCGGCGTCGGACACGGCGACGAGCTGATCGAATTCGAGGAAACCGCCGCGCAGCTGACCCGCAACACGGCCGACGCGATCGCGCTCGGCGTGTTCGGCGTGCCCACCTTCTGGATGAACAAGCAGCTGTTCTGGGGCGAGGACGCGCTGCCGATGGTGCTGTACTGCGCGCGCACGCCGAACTGGCTCGAATCGCGCGAGGTCAAGCGGATCAGCACGCTGCCGAAGGGCCGCGCGTGATGGCCGGTATCACGCACGGCAACGCGCGGCTGCGGTAAGGTTACGCGTCACTAGGGTCTGTTTACATATGGAACGCGCATGCGAATGCCCGAAATCGCGCGTAGGGCAAGGAGTGAGGAGCGCCGTTTGGCCGCGCCAAACAAGCGACGAGCGACGCCGCCATACGGGCGATTTCGGGCATTCCCGTGACATGGATTTATTAATTTGGGGTTGCCACGAGAACGGCCGCTCGCCGCGTTGTGCTCCTTGCGAATACGTCAGTATTCGCGGCGTCGCACGCCTCGCGAGCGGCCGTTCTCGTGGCAACGCATGCGCGTTCCATATGTAAACAGACCCTAGAATCCCCCCATCGATGGAAGACGACGACCGTACCGCCTCGCTCGACATCTGGCTCGTGCGCGTGTTGCGCACGCTGCTGCTCGAGCGCAGCGTCACGCAGGCCGCGCTGCGGCTGAACCAGACCCAGCCCGCGATCAGCACCGCGCTGCGCAAGCTGCGCGAGACGCTGAACGACCCGATCCTCGTGCGCGGCAAATCCGGCATGGTGCCGACCGAATACGGCGCGTCGCTGCTCGAGGCCGCCTCGCGCGCGCTGCGCGAGGTCGATTTCATCGCGACGCCGCACGGCGACTTCGACCCGTCGTCCGCGCGGCGCACGTTCCGCGTCGCCGCGCCCGACTACCTGAACGATTTCTTCATGCCGACGCTGATCGAGCGCTTTCGCGACGCGGCGCCGCATGCCCATCTGGAAATCGATTCGCTGAATCCCGCGCTCGACCACGCAGGCGCGCTCGAATCGGGCGCGCTCGATCTCGTGATCGGCAACTGGCCGAAGCCCGACCCGCAGTTCGCGCGCCAGGACCTGTTCTCCGACACGATCGTGTGCCTGATGCGCGACGCGCATCCGCTCGCCCGCCTGCCGCTCACGCGCGACGCGTATGCGTCGGCCGCGCACGTCGCGCCGACGCCGTACACCGGCGACAAGCGCAACGCGATCGAGATCGGCCTGGCGCGCGCACGCCTCACGCGGCGCATCGTGACGACGCTGCCGTACTTCGGGATCGTGCCGCAGGTGCTGCTGCAGTCGGACCTGATCTTCACGACGACGCGCCGCTTCGCGACGCACTACGCGCAACTGCTGCCGCTCGTCGTCGTCACGCCGCCCGTGCCGTTCCCGCGCATCAAGAGCTACCTGCTCACGCATCCGCAGCCCGATCGGCCGACCGACATCGCGTGGCTGTGCGCGCTGATGCAGAGCGTGTCCGACGAGCTGACGGTCGCCCGCACGCGCAAGCGCTGAAACGCGCGGCTCGAGCGCAGCGCGACCGTTCAGGCAGCGCGGCCGCTCAGGCCGTGCAGAAGGTTTCCTGCAGATGGACCCAGCGCACGACGCCGGCCGCGTCGCGCGCGAACACGGCGGTCGCCCGGCGCGCGGGCAACTCGCCCGACGCCGCATGCTGCGCTTCGAGATAAGCGATCACCGCATGCGATGCGTCGGCCGCGAGCACGCGAATCTCCGACAGCGCGATGCGCAGCCCCGGCTTCGCGCCGGCCAGCTTCGCGAACAGCGCGCGCGTGCCGTCGTGGTCGACCATGCGGCCGTCGGTCAGGGTCATCGTGAAGTCGGCGGAAAACGCCGCGAGCAGCGCGTCGAGCGCCGCCGGCGCGGTATCGACGCCGGACAGCCAGCGCTCGATGGCGGCCACGCTCGCATCGAGCGCGTCGAGATAGACGGAGTGATCGGACATGGGCGCGTGCACGGTGAGGTCAAGCGCGGCCCGCTGCCGCGCGTCGCCGTGCAGTGTATGCAAAAACGCTCGGCCGTGCGCCGGCCGCGCGGCATCGGCGTTTTACCGCGCGCAGGACACGTCGTCGCGCGCGCGCCCGGCCGCCGCCGCCTTCGCATCGGCCACCGGCATGCCCGAGCGCGCCTGCAGCAACTCCGCGCAGACGGCCACCGCGATCGCGCCCGGCGCCTTGTCGACGATGCCGGCGACCCCGATCGGACACACCATCTCGACGAGCCGCGCCGGATCGACGCCGCGCGCCGCGAGCCGGCGCTCGAACTTCACGCGCTTGGTGCGCGAGCCGATCATCCCGAAGTACGCGTAATCGCGCCGCCGCATGATCCGCGCGGCGAGCGAGAAGTCGAGCGCATGGTTGTGCGTCATCACGAGGAAGTACGCGCCGGGCGGCGCCGCGTCGACGACGGCCTCCGGCGTGTCGGTCGGCTCCGGCTGCACGTTCGGCGGACATTCGTCCGGGAACAGTTCGTCGCGCGTATCGACCCACTGCACGACGCACGGCAGCGCGCCGAGCAGCGTGACGAGCGCATGGCCGACGTGCCCGGCGCCGAACAGCACGATGTGCATCGGCGCCGGCGCACCGGCCGCGCGGTTGCGCTGGCCGGTGCCTGGCGCGAACACCGGGGTCGACACGGCGCGCGGCGACTGGGCCGGCCCGTTCATGCCGGCCTCCGCCGGGCCGGGCGGCCGTGAGTGGGCAACGAACGAAGCGAGCGCGACGAGCGTTTCATGTCAGCCTGCCTGGCCCGCGCGGGCCGCACGCACCGCGCCGATCGCGCGCAGGATCGATTCGCCGGTGGCCGGCGCGTCCAGCGGCGGATTCACCTGGTAATCGCCGACCGCCGCGATCGCATCGCGTACCGCGAAGAACACCGAAAACGGCAGCAGCAGCGGCGGTTCGCCGACGGCCTTCGAGCGGTGGATGCTGTCCTCGACGTTGCGATTCTGGAACAGCCGCACGTTGAACTCGGGCGGCGTGTCGTTGACCGTCGGGATCTTGTACGTGGACGGCGCGTGCGTCATCAGCTTGCCGCCCTGGTTCCACCACAGCTCCTCGGTCGTCAGCCAGCCCATGCCCTGGATGAACGCGCCTTCGACCTGGCCGATGTCGAGCGCCGGGTTCAGCGACGCGCCCACGTCGTGCAGCGCATCGACGCGCAGCGTGCGCATCTCGCCCGTCAGCGTGTCGATCACGACTTCCGACACGGCCGCGCCGTACGAGTAGTAGTAGAACGGGCGGCCCTGCAGTTTCGACTGATCCCAGTGCAGCTTCGGCGTCGCGTAGAAGCCGTCGGACCACAGCTGCACGCGCGCGAGGTAGGCCTTCGCGATCACTTCGCCGAACGGCACGCTCGCGCCGCCGACCCACACGAAGTCGTTGCCGAACTTCACGTCGGCCGCATCGACCGTGCCGTCGCCGAACTGCTTCGCCGCGAACACCGCGAGCCGCTCGCGCAACTGGCGCGCCGCATCCTGCGCGGCCTTGCCGTTCAGGTCCGAGCCCGTCGACGCGGCGGTCGCGGACGTGTTCGCGACCTTGCTCGTATCCGTCGCCGTCACGCGGATCCGGCCGAAGCGGATGCCGAGCTCGTGCGCGACCACCTGCGCGACCTTCGTGTTGAGCCCCTGCCCCATCTCCGTGCCGCCGTGGTTCACGAGCACCGAGCCGTCGGTGTAGATGTGCACCAGCGCGCCGGCCTGGTTGAAATGCGTGACGTTGAACGCGATGCCGAACTTCACCGGCGTGAGCGCGATGCCCTTCTTCAGCACCGGATTGCGCGCGTTGAAGGCGCGCACGCCCGCGCGCCGCGCACGGTAGTCGCTCGTCGTCTCGAGTTCGCCGAGCAGTTCCTGCAGCACGTTGTCCTCGACTGTCTGCCCGTACGGCGTCACATTGCGTTCGGTCTTGCCGTACAGGTTCGCGTAGCGGACGTCGAGCGGATCGCGGCCGAGCGCGCGCGCGATGTCGTCGAGGATGTATTCGATCGCGAACGCGCCCTGCGGGCCGCCGAAGCCGCGGAACGCGGTGTTCGACTGCGTGTTGGTCTTGCCGCAGTAGCCGGCGATGTCGACGTCGCCGAGCCAGTACGCGTTGTCGAAGTGGCACACCGCGCGCGTCATCACCGGGCCCGACAGGTCGGCCGAGAAGCCGCAGCGCGAGGTCATGTCGAGTGCGACGCCGTCGATGCGGCCGTCGTCGTCGTAGCCGACGTCGAAGCGGTAATGGAAGTCGTGCCGCTTGCCGGTGATCATCATGTCGTCGTCGCGGTCCGGACGCAGCTTCACCGGGCACAGCAGCTTCCACGCGGCAAGCGCCGCGCAGCACGCGAACAGGCCCGACTGCGATTCCTTGCCGCCGAACCCGCCGCCCATCCGGCGGCATTCGACCAGCACGTTGTGCGACGCGACGCCGAGCACGTGCGCGACGAGGTGCTGCATCTCGCTCGGGTGCTGCGTCGAGCAGTACACGTGCATCCCGTCGTCGTCCTTCGGCACCGCGTACGCGATCTGCCCTTCCAGGTAGAACTGCTCCTGGCCGCCGAGCAGCATCTCGCCCGACTCGCGGTGCGGTGCGGCGGCGAGCCGCGCGGCCGCGTCGCCGCGCGCGAGCTTCAGCGGCGGGATCACGTAGGTTTCGGCCTTGCGCGCTTCCTGCGCGGTCAGGATCGCGGGCAGCTCCTCGTAGTCGACCTGCGCGCGGCGCGCGGCGAGCCGCGCGGTTTCATGCGACGTCGCGACGACGATGAACATCGGCTGGCCGACGAACTGCACGACGCCCTTCGCGAGCACCGGATCGTCGTGGATGATCGGGCCGCAATCGTTGACGCCCGGGATGTCGTCGGCCGTGAACACGGCGACCACGCCCGGCGTCGCGCGCACCGCGTCGAAGTTCATCGACACGATCCTCGCGTGCGGCTTCGCCGACAACCCGAGCGCCGCGTGCAGCGTGCCCGCGACGATCGGGATGTCGTCGGTGTAGGTGGCGCGCCCGCTCACGTGCAGGTGGGCGGATTCGTGCGCGCGCGACACGTGCACCTGCGCGGCGTCGGCCAGCGGATCGAGGGTGCTGAGGAACGGTTCTGCTTGCTGATTCATGTTCGATGTTCTCCGTCTTCAGACGCGCGCCGCGTCGTGGGCACTTTCAGCGGCTACTTCGGCGGCCACTTCGCGCACGTTCAGCGCCTGCGGCGGCAGCGGGTCGTGCGGACGCGTCTCCAGCCAGAATCGGTACATCAGGTTCTTCGCGGTATCGAGGCGATACGTGCTCGTCGCGCGCATGTCGGACAGCGGCTGGTAGTCGCGCTCGAGCGCCTGCATCGCGGCCTGCGCGGTGGCTTCGTGCCACTGTGCGCCGTCGAGCACGGCTTCCGTTTGCGCCGCGCGCTTCGGTGTCGCGGCCATTCCGCCGAACGCGATGCGCGGCTCGCGGATCGTGTCGCCGTCCGCGATGAACGCGAAGGCCGCGCACACCGCGGAAATATCGGAGTCGAACCGCTTCGACAGCTTGTACGTGCGGAACTGCAGCTTTTCGCGCGCGCCGGTGCGGGTCGGCACCTTCACGCCGACGACGAATTCGTGCGGCGCCATGTCCTTCTGCTGGTAGCCCGTGTAGAGCGCCTCGAGCGGCAGCTCGCGCACCGTGTCGCCGCCGCGCAGCACGACGCGCGCGCCGAGTGCGATCAGGCCCGGCATCGAATCGCCGATCGGCGAGCCGTTCGCGACGTTGCCGCCGAGCGTGCCCGCGTTGCGGATCGGCAGAGATGCGAAGCGCTTCCACATCTCGGTCAGCTCCGGATACGTGCCGGCGAGTGCCGCATAGGCCTTCTCGACCGTCACGCCCGCGCCGATCTCGATCCAGTCGTCGCCGTCAACGATCTGCTGCAGTTCGGCGATCTGGCCGACGTAGATCAGATCGTCGAGGCGGCGCATCTGCTTGGTGACCCACAGGCCGATGTCGGTGCTGCCCGCGAGAATACGCGCGTCGGGGCGCTCGGCCTTCAGCGCGGCCAGCGCGTCGAGCGTGCGCGGCGCCGCGAAGCGCGCGCCGTTGACCGTCGTGTAGTCGAATGTGTCGTCGCGCTTGAGCGACGCGAGCGTGCGGGCGAGGGCCGCCGTGTCGACCGCCGGCGACGGCGCCGGCGCACCTTCGCCGGCCGCACCTTCGCCGGTCGCACCTTCGCCGGCCACATCGAACATCCGCACCGCCGCGTCGACGATCGGGCGATAACCGGTGCAGCGGCACAGGTTGCCCGTCAACGCATCGGCGATCTCGGTGCGCGTCGGCACGTCCTTCGCCTTCGCGCACGCATTGCCGCAGCCTTCGTGGCCGTGCTTTTCATACAGCGCCCACATCGACATCACGAAGCCGGGCGTGCAGAACCCGCATTGCGAACCGTGGCAATCGACCATCGCCTGCTGCACCGGATGCAGCGCGCCGTCCGGCCGGCGCAGGTCCTCGACCGTCAGGAGCGCCTTGCCGTCGAGCGTCGGCAGGAACTGGATGCATGCGTTGACGGCCTTGAACTCGACCGCGCCGCCATCGGTCAGCTCGCCGACGACGACCGTGCACGCGCCGCAATCGCCTTCCGCGCAGCCTTCCTTGGTGCCGGTGCAATGCGCGTCCTCGCGCAGGTATTGCAGCACGGTGCGGGTCACGTCCGCGCCGCTGACTTCGCGGATCGCGTGACGATGGTAGAAGCGGATCGGCTCACTCATGTCTCGGTGTTTCTTCAAATTGGGGGGCAAGGCGGCCCGCGCGGAGCGCTCGACCGACGTTTTTCCGACAGTTTGAACGCTATCACCGTCAAATTCCGCAACCCATAGCCCATCACGCATGCGGCTCATATAACTGCCGCGATATGCGCGCCCGGCCGGCCGCTCCCCTTGCCGCACGGGGCGCTCCGTCCGTTCCCGGCGTCCCGCAACCACTGGCCCTCTTCCCGAACGGGGCGTGATTAACTAAACGGTACCTGCGTGAAAACCGGTTCCATGGGAAAATCCCGATTCCCTTTTCCGCCGTTTTTCCGTTCGATTCGTCATTCGTTCCGACCCCATGCCAACCGATTCCGCCACACCGCCGCGCAGCGGGTTCGCGCTCACGCTGCAAATCGTGTCCGTCGTCTGCTTCACGTTCATCTGCTACCTGACCATCGGCCTGCCGCTCGCGGTACTGCCGGGCTTCGTCCACGACGACCTCGGCTTTTCCGCGATCGTCGCGGGCGGCGCGATCAGCGTCCAGTATTTCGCGACGCTCGCGTCGCGGCCGCTCGCCGGGCGCCTCGCCGATACGCTCGGGCCGAAGCAGACGGTGCTGCGCGGGTTGATCGGCTGCGGCGTGTCGGGCGTCCTGCTGCTCGTCGCGCTGCTGCTCGCGCACTGGCCGGTCGCGAGCCTCGTGCTGCTGATCGCGAGCCGGCTCGTGCTCGGCGTCGGCGAAAGCCTGTGCGGCACCGGCGCGATCCTGTGGGGCATCGGCCGGGTCGGCGTCGCGCACAACGCGAAGGTGATCTCGTGGAACGGCATCGCGACCTACGGCGCGCTCGCGCTCGGCGCGCCGGTGGGCGTCGCGATCGCGCATACGCTGAATCCGGCGCTGATCGGCGTGATCGTGATCGCGCTGGCCGCGCTCGGCTTCTACCTCGCCCGCCTGATCGCTTCGGTGCCGCTCGTGCACGGCGAGCGGATGTCGTATGCGAGCGTGTTCACGCGCGTGCTGCCGCACGGCCTCGGCCTCGCGCTCGGCTCGGCCGGCTTCGGCTCGATCGCGACCTTCGTCACGCTGTACTACGCGGCGCGCCACTGGCCGAACGCCGCACTGTCGCTGACCGTGTTCGGCACGCTGTTCATCGGCGCGCGCCTGCTGTTCGCGAACACGATCAAGACCCACGGCGGCTTCCGCGTCGCGATCGTGTCGTTCGCGTTCGAATGCGCGGGCCTGCTGCTGTTGTGGCTCGCGCCGGTGCCGCACGTCGCGCTCGTCGGCGCGGCACTGACGGGCTTCGGCTTCGCGCTGATCTTCCCGGCGCTCGGCGTCGAGGCCGTCGCGCTCGTGCCGCCCGCGAGCCGCGGCGCGGCGCTGTCCGCGTATTCGGTGTTCCTCGACCTGTCGCTCGGCATCACCGGCCCGCTCGCCGGCTATGTGGCCGGTGCGTTCGGCTATCCGCAGGTGTTCCTGTTCGCGGCGGTGGCGGCTGCCGCGGGCGTCGCGCTGTCGATGGTGTTGTATCAGCGGCAGGCGCGTGTTGCGGGGAGCGGCGCGGCGGCGTGAGACACGTGACGCGCGTTGGCGCACGCGCAACGCGCGTCAACGCAGCAGCACATTGAAGTCTCGCAATACGCGGGCCGCATCGGGATGACGCCTGAACGGAACGGCGCTCCCGAGCGAAAGCTTCGGCGCGGCGCGATCGAAGAGCACGAGCGCTTCCGACGTGTTGAGATGGCGCGACATGTACAAAAATCCGTCGACGCGACGGGGATGCCGGTGGACGGCAAGCGACCACTGTTGCGGAACGTCGTACGGCGCGATGGTCGACAATGCGCCGTCGCCCCCGAGGTTTTTCAGCGGCAAGCCGTGCAGGACGGCCACGGTCAGCGGCGCGCCGTCAAATGAAAGGACGTGGCGATCGAGTTCGGTCGTCACGAGCGGAAAACCGCCCAGCGTCAGATCGGCAACTTCGTCATGCAGCACCGTCTCGGCGAATGCGCAATGCAGATCAAAGCCGAAATAGCTGGTGCCGTATCGCCGCCGCTTGCGCGGATCGTCGAAGCGATTGCCGCCGGACTTCCCGAAGTAAGGCTCGCCGGTCGCATATCGCGAGATGCGCACCAGCGTTGCGGGCGCAACCTCGCGGATGACGAGCCTCGCGCTCGCGAAATGCTCGCCCGGTGCCGTCAGCAAACGCGGCTCCTAGCGTTCGCGGAACGCCGCGGCGGCACGTTCGACATCGTCGAGCTTGCCACGCGACAGCGCGACGAGCGGGGTGACGCTGCCCAGCGACGCCTTGGGCGTCGTGAAGAACTGCCATTTGCTCCAGCCGGGCAAGTCGCCGAGACACTGCGTGACCCGCCCCAAGGTCTTGCGGTCGACGTCTCCCGCCAGATAGAAAGCCGGATAGTACTGTGCGGCGCCGACCTCGACCGCGAAGATACGCCCCGACGCGACCGCCTTGCTCAGCGCCTGCCGCGTCATGCCGAGCCCTGTCCACGTCTGCGCGGCGGACAGCAATCGGCCGTCGGCAACCAGCACGCGCCGTTCGGCCTGCACCTGCCGCTCGACATCGGCGACGCCGGCATCCGCGCGTGCAGCCGCCCCGGGCTTCCGCCGGCCGGACGGCTTCCTGTCGCGTGTCGCGGCAGCGGCGATACCGAAGGTGATCGTGCCGGCCAGATCGATGACCTGCGCGATGCCCACCTTGAACAGGTGCCCCAGTTGCTCGTCCGACAGCGCGAGCAGTGCGCGGGCGCGCTCGGGACCGAGCATGGTCGCGGCGCCGACCGCGCTGCGCAGCGCCTCCTCCGTCTCGACATCGAGAACGGCGGCCGCGCCTTCGAGCGCATGAGCTTGCGTGACCATCCTGACCTCCTGATCCAACCGGAAGATCAAGCGTAACCCCGAATCGAAACCAAGTCAACCAAGTCAACCATTTCGATCGGCTTTCCGAGCCGCTCTCATCGCCGTCGGTATTGCGTCACGCCGTCCGCAAAAACAACCGACGCGTGAGATCGAACGCGACGAGATTGCCGGCCACCACGAGCAGCAGCCCGATCACCGCGAGCGGGGACCATTGATAGCCCTCGAACACCGTCGACACGGCCAGCGCGACGATCGGGAACAGCACCGTGCAGTACGCGGCGCGCTCCGGCCCGATCCGGCCGACGAGCGTCAGGTAGGCGGTGAAGCCGATCACCGAGCCCGGCACGGCCAGGTACACAAGCGCGCCGAGATAGCGCGGGCTCATGTCGAGCGTGAACGGCATCCCGGCCACCGCGCTGCCGACGGTCAGGATCGCCGCGCCGATCAGCATCGCCCAGCCGTTGGTCGCGAGCGGGTGCAGCCCCATCGACTGCATCCGGCTCGACAGCAGGTTGCCCGCCGAGAAGCACATCGTGCCGGCGAACGCGATCGCGAGCCCGATCCACGTCGCGTGGTCGTCGAGATGGCCGGCCATCTGCTGCCAGAACAGGCATGCGATGCCGGTCAGGCCAAGCAGCGCGCCGGCGATCGCCGACGGCCGCAGCGGCCGGCCCATGAACAACCGGCCGTTGATCGAGTTCAGCAGCGGCGCGGTCGAGAAGATCACCGCGACGAGCCCGCTCGGCACGACCTGCTCCGCATAGTAGAAGCACAGGAAATTCAGGCAGAACAGCGCGAAGCCTTGTGCGACGAGAAAGCGCCACGCTTCGCGCGGCGGGCGCGCCGGGCGCCGCATCACGCGCAGCAGTGCGAACAGCACGGCGGCCGCGAGCCAGAAGCGCCACGCGATCGACACGGGCGGCGGCACCGAGCCGAGTTGCCACTTGATCGCGATCCAGGTGGTGCCCCAGATCAGCACGGTGACGAAATAAAGCGACAGGTTCATGGCGGCAATCCGGGAAATCGGGTGAATCGGGATCCCGACTATGCCGCCGCCCCGCGCGTGCCGATTGTCCGGAATTGCGGTCTTTTTCGGGACGCCGCACGCGCCATCGCGCGGCCGCTTATACTCGGCGCATCATGAGCCTCTCCCTCAGCGCCCCGCCCGTCGACCGCGCCGCCGCCCTGGCCGGCGGCGATCTGCCGTTCGGCCTGCAATCGGTCTGCCGCACGCTCGCCGACGCGAACGCGACGCTCGAGCGCTTCGCGTGGCTCGGCGACCATCTCGCGATCGCCGAATGGACGCGGATCACCGACGAAAGCGAGACGGTGTACGAGCAGCCCGGTCACCACACGCTGTCGTGCTACCTCGACGGCGGCTACCGGACCGAGCGCCAGCGCGTGCCGCGCTACGGCGCGCCGAGCCTGCTGTGCGCATTGCCGGGCGACCACGAATCGCGCTGGTGGGTGCGTGGCGAAATGCATTTCATCCACCTGTATTTCCTGCCCGAACACTTCACGCAGCGCGCGATCCGCGAACTCGATCGCGAACCGCGCGAACTGAAGCTCGCCGATCGCACCTATTTCGAGGATGCGCGCGTCGCCGCGCTGCTGCGCTCGCTCGCGCTCGACGGCTGGGACGATGCCGACGACCGGCTGCGCGTGAACGAAACCGCGCATGACGTGCTGAGCCTCCTGCTGCGCGGCCAGAGCACGACGCGCACCGACACGTCGTTCCGCGGCGGGCTCGCGCCGGCCGTGCGCCGCCGCGTGCGCGACTACATCGACACGTACCTGACGCAGCCGCTGACGCTCGGCGAACTCGCCGAGGTCGCCGCGCTGTCCGAATACCATTTCTCGCGGATGTTCCGGCTGTCGTTCGGCCGCGCGCCGCACGCATGGGTGGCCGAGCAACGGCTCGCCCGGGCCCGCGAGCTGCTGCGCACGACGGCGCTGCCGCTCGCGCAGATCGCGGCCGACTGCGGCTACGCGAACGCCGGCCACTTCAGCCATCGCTTTCGCGACGCGCACGGCACGACGCCGAATACGTACCGGCGCGCGATGCAGGGCCGCTGAGCGCGGCCCCTCGCCGCTTTTCCGTGCTTACGCGCCGCGCCGCGACAGTTCCTGCTCCAGCGCGGCGACGCCGGCCGGCAGGTCGACCGGCACCTTCAGGTCGACCATCGTGCGGCCGAACGCATGCAGCGTGCGGAACAGGTTGTGTTCGCGGCACTGCTCGCCCATCTGCCCGATCCGTACGATCGGCAACCCGAACGAACCCGAGATCTCGACCTGGTACTGCTTCGAGATATGGCCGCAGACCATCCCGGGCGTGAGCCCCTCCGGCGTCTCGATCCCGACCACCGAATTGAGCCGGCAGTCCTTCGGCGCATAAAGCTTGAGCCCCATCGATTCGACGCCCGCCTGCAGCGCCAGCGAGCAGCGCAGGTGGCGCGCGAAGCGGCTTTCGAGCGTCTCCGCGCAGACGAGCCGCAGCGCCTCGTGCAGCGCGAGCACGCCCGACACGGGCGCCGTGTAGTGATAGCCGGCGTTGTGCCAGAAGTTCTCCGCGAGCGCCATGTCGAGACACCAGTGCGCATTCGGCTCGGGGCGATTCTTCATGCGTTCCCACGCGGCATCGGAAAACGCGATCAGCGACACGCCGGGAATCGACGACAGCCCCTTCTGACCGCCGGTGATCACAGCGTCGATGCCCCACGCATCCATCTCGAGCGGCATCGTCGACAGCGTGCACACCGCGTCGACGACCACCAGCGCGCCGGCCGCCTTCGCGAGCGCGGCGATGTCGCGCAGGTCGCGGTTCCAGACGGTGTTCGACGTCTCGCCCTGCACGATCGTGACGATCTCGGGCCGCTCGCGCGCGATCGCGTCGGCGATCTCGTCGAGGCTCGCGACCGCGCGGTCGGCGACTTCGAGCGTCGCGACGTCGGCGCCGACGCGCGTGGCCATCTCGGCCATCCGCGCGCTGAAGAAGCCGTTGCGGATCGACAGCACGCGCGTGCCGCGCCATGCGAGATTCGAGATCGCCATTTCCATCGCGGCCGAGCCTGGGCCCGCGACGCCGAGCACCCACTTCGTGCGGGTCTGGAACACGTAGCGCGCCATCTCCTTCACCTGCTCGATGATCTTCGCCATCGTCGCGCCGAGGTGGTTGATCACGATCGTGTTCGCCTTGGCCACGGCGGCCGGGATCGGAACCGGGCCGGCCCCCATCATCAGCAGCGGTTCTTCGGGCAGGATCGCGTCGAGCGGCACGACGACGGGACAGGGAATCGGCGAATAATCGATGGACATGGCTGGAAAAAGATGAGGAAAGGAAGTGCTCGGACGCCTGCAGCACGGTACGGCGCGGCGAACTGATCGATCATTCCGCGTTCCGCCGCCCCGCGCAAGAGGCACGCACGTCCGGACAGCGCGACGCCGGCCCGGTCGCCGGACCGGGCCAGCCGGCCGCGCCCCGCTCGCGCGATGACCGCCGGATTGAAAAGGGATTGCCGGCCGCTTCCGAAACGGTTCCATTCGGGTTCCGCCCACATGATTTTCTCCGCCAATATCAGCAGCGATTCGCCGAAACCGGCGGTTCAGCCTGATTCTCGGATCGAACGAAATGGATCGGCCACGTGATACAAATCGCGGAGCGAATTCGATACACAAAATCCGAACGTGGAAAAAACATCCACTATTGCCGCATGTATTGGGGAACGACTCCGAAACTGCCGCGTCACCGTCCGGCCGATCTTCCACCCATCTTATTGATTTAAATAAGAAATATCCGCCTCCTCGACGCATATCCCAATACCGCGCCGGTTTTCCGGAACGCCCTTGCTGCATTGCAACGTTAAACGGGTACTCGCGATTTCGATTTTACGCAAGCCGCCCATTTTCTCAGGTTGACGGATATAGGTTCTGTATTGAACAATCGTCTGCGGAATCGAAATTCGATTTTCGATACGAGGGAGAGCTGGGGCCGCGCAATGCGCTTTCGATGTTGTGCGGCGATAAATCACAACCAAAATCAATCAACCGGGCCAGAAATACGCAGCCATGAACCAGATTCAGACCATGCGTGTATTCGTCTGCGTCGCCGAGCAGCAAAGCTTTCGGCGCGCGGCGCACCATCTCGGCGTGTCCAATGCGCTCGTCACGCGTTCGATCGCGATGCTCGAGGGCCACCTGAACACACGGCTGATCCATCGCACCACGCGCAACCTGTCGCTCACCGAGGCCGGCGTGCGCTACCTCGATGGTTGCCGTGCGCTGCTCGAGGAGTTCGACCACCTCGAATCGTCCGTCGCGCATGCGGTGCGCGAACCGGCCGGCACGCTGCGCGTCGTCGCGTCGGGGCTGATGTCGCCGCTGGCGCTGACGCCGCTCGTCAGCAGCTTCCGGCACCGCTACCCGGAGCTGCGCGTGCAGCTGACCGTCGCCGAAGGGCCGCTCGACGTGCTCGAATCGGGCTACGACGTCGGCATCGTCACCGGCACCCGGCTCGACGGCAACCCGTCGCTGATCGGCCATGCCCTTGCGCCGAACCCGTTCGTCGCGTGCGCGGCGCCGGCCTATCTCGACCGCCGCGGCGAGCCGCGCGTGCCCGACGATCTACCGGGTCACGACTGGGTCACGCTCGCATCGCACCAGCACGCGCCGACGTGGCAACTGGTCGGTCACGACGGCGTCGCCCATTCGGTCACGGTGCGCCCGGCCTGCACGGTCAACCAGCTCGCGCTCGTGCAGGCGGCGGCCGTGGCCGGCGCCGGCATCGCGGTGCTGCCCGAACCGTGCGTGGCCGACGCGCTCAACCACGGCACGCTCGTGCGCCTGATGGGCGGCTACCGGATCGACGATCCCGACGCGCAGTTGTCGCTCGTCTATCCGAACCGCCAGTACGTGCCGGCCCGCACGCGCAGCTTCGTCGAGCACGCACTCGAGCACTTCGGCGCGCCGGCCTCCCGCGAGCGGACGGACTACGGCTTCCTGCGGCCGGGGCGCGGGCCCGAACACGCCGACATCGTCACGGGCCTGCAGTAAACTGCGCGCGTCAGCCAGTGGAGGTGCAGCGTGCGCGTGATCCTGTTCAGCAGCCGGCAGTACGACGACGATTCATTCACCGCCGCCAACCGGCAGTTCGGCTATCGGCTGCACTTCCAGCCGTCGCACCTCGACGCGGAAACGGCGATCCTCGCGCACGGCTATGACGTCGTCTGCCCGTTCGTCAACGACACCGTCGACGCGGCCGTGCTCGAACGGCTCGCCGACGGCGGCACGCGGCTGATCGCGCTGCGCTCGGCGGGCTTCAACCATGTCGACCTCGCCGCCGCCGAACGGCTCGGCATCGCGGTCGTGCGCGTGCCCGCGTATTCGCCGCATGCGGTCGCCGAGCATGCGGTCGCGCTGATCCTCGCGCTCAACCGCCGCCTGCCGCGCGCCGTCGCACGCACGCGCGAAGGCGATTTCTCGCTGAACGGCCTGCTCGGCTTCGACCTGCACGGCAAGACCGTCGGCGTGATCGGCACCGGCATCATCGGCAGCGTGTTCGCGAAGATCATGATGGGCTTCGGGATGCATGTGCTCGCGCACTCGGTGCCGCCGTACAACGACGAGCTGATCGCGTTCGGCGCGCGCTACGTCGAGCTCGACGAGCTGCTGCATCACGCCGACATCGTCAGCCTGCATTGCCCGCTGCTGCCGTCGACACACCACCTGATCAACGAACGAACGCTCGCGCGGATGAAGCACGGCGCGATGCTGATCAACACGGGGCGCGGCGGCCTCGTCGATGCGCAGGCGCTGGTCGACGCGCTCAAGAGCGGCCAGCTGGGCCATCTGGGGCTCGACGTCTACGAAGAGGAAAGCGGGCTTTTCTTCGAGGATCACTCCGACCTGCCGCTGCAGGACGACGTGCTCGCGCGCCTGCTGACGTTCCCGAACGTGATCGTCACGTCGCACCAGGCATTCTTCACGCGCGAGGCGCTGGCCGAGATCGCGCACACGACGCTGCTGAACATCGAGGCGTGGCATGCGGGCGCTCCGCAGAACGTCGTGGCGGCAAATCGCTGAGAAACAGCCCGTTTGATGCCCGGCGGCGCATCCGCAATCGTTTGCTTGTGGTTGTTGCTGCGCACCGGACCCTATCTCGTCAACAATTCAGTGCATTGTTTCGAATGAAGTAACGTTTCGTGCGCGCCGTCTGATATCGTTGCGCCGACGTCCTTCCCTGCCTTTGCCGCTCATGCGTTTCGACGATTCCGACCTCGCCGCCGTCTACCGCGCCATTTTCGAACGGCGCGACATGCGCCACTTCACGCCGGCGCCCGTCGATCCGGCCGTGCTCGCGCGACTGCTGCGCGCGGCGCACCACGCACCGAGCGTCGGCTTCATGCAGCCGTGGCGCTTCATCCGCATCAGCGATCCCGCGTTGCGCACCGCCATTCACGCGCTGGTCGAGGCCGAGCGCCGCGCGACCGCCGACGCGCTCGGCGAGCGCCAGGACGAATTCATGCGGCTGAAGGTCGAGGGCGTGCGCGAATGCGGCGAGCTCCTCGTCGTCGCGCTCGCGGACGGCCGCGAGCGCCATGTGTTCGGCCGCCGCACGCTGCCGGAGATGGATCTGGCATCCACCGCGTGCGCGATCCAGAACATGTGGCTCGCGGCGCGCGCGGAAGGCCTCGGGATGGGATGGGTGTCGCTGTTCGACGTCGATGCGCTGCGCACGCTGCTGCGGATGCCCGACGGCGCGAAGCCGATCGCCGTGCTGTGCGTCGGGCACGTCGATGCGTTCTATGCGAAGCCGATGCTCGAGGAAGAACGCTGGGCCGCGCGCATGCCGATCGAAGCCTGCCTGTTCGAGAACGGCTGGGACGGTCCGGCGGCGATCGACGCGGCCGCTTCGGCTGCCGTGCCGTCGGATATGGCTCCGGACGCCCAAAGGGGAACCCCGTCGGACGCCATGCCCGACAGGTCATCCGAACGCATCGACTGATCCACGGCTAGCAGCCGTCGTCATTCCGGCGCTGAATCGCTGCATATCCCACATTGTGAGCCTCCCGCCTGCCATCCCGTCGCACGCCGGCAACAACCGTTTTGGCCCCAATCATACGGGTTTTCACTGAAGTAGAATCGCGGCTGACGTTCGCCTGACCGCCCGCCCGTCCCGCGCATCCTGCGCATGGCTCGAGCGACATCTTTTCCGAGCCTACCGCGATGCCCTTGCCTCTTTTCGCCCTTGCCGTCGCCGCATTTGGAATCGGTACCACCGAATTCGTGATCATGGGTCTGCTGCCGAACGTCGCGCGCGATCTCGGCGTGTCGATTCCGGCCGCCGGGATGCTCGTATCGGGCTACGCGCTCGGCGTGACGATCGGCGCGCCGATCCTCGCGATCGTCACCGCGAAGATGCCGCGCAAACGTGCGCTGATGGGCCTGATCGGGCTGTTCATCGCGGGCAACCTGTTCTGCGCGATCGCGCCCGGCTATGCGGTGCTGATGGCCGCGCGCGTCGTCACCGCGTTCTGCCACGGTGCGTTCTTCGGCATCGGCTCGGTGGTCGCGAGCAACCTCGTCGCGCCGAACCGCCGCGCGCAGGCGATCGCGCTGATGTTCACCGGCCTCACGCTCGCGAACGTGCTCGGCGTGCCGCTCGGCACCGCGCTGGGCCAGGCGTTCGGCTGGCGCGCGACGTTCTGGGCCGTTACCGGCATCGGCCTCGCCGCGGCCGCCGCGCTCGCGGTGTGCCTGCCGAAAAACCTCGCGATGCCCGACACCAGCATCACGCGCGAATTCAGCGTGCTGAAGCACCCGCAGGTGCTGATGGTGCTCGGCATCAGCGTGCTCGCATCCGCGAGCCTGTTCAGCGTGTTCACGTACATCACGCCGATCCTCGAGGACGTGACGGGCTTCTCGCCGCGGCAGGTCACCTACGTGCTGCTGCTGTTCGGCCTGGGGCTGACGGTCGGCGGCACGCTCGGCGGCAAGCTCGCCGACTGGCGCCGGATGCCGTCGCTGATCGCGACCCTCGCGCTGATCGGCATCGTCCTCGCGCTGTTCGCGGGCACGATGCATCTGCCGTTCGCCGCGCTCGCGACGATTTTCGTGTGGGGCATCCTCGCGTTCGCGATCGTGCCGCCGCTGCAGATCATGATCGTCGATCGCGCAAGCGACGCGCCGAACCTCGCGTCGACGCTGAACCAGGGCGCGTTCAACCTCGGCAACGCGACCGGCGCGTGGCTCGGCGGAATGGCGATCGGCTCCGGCGTGTCGCTCGTGAACCTGCCGTGGGTCGGCGTCGCGATGGCCGTCGCGGCGCTCGCGCTCACGCTGTGGTCGGCGTCGCTCGAACGCCGCCCGGTGGCCGTGCCGACCGAATACGTGTAACGCAACCCTGCCGCGATCGTTGCGTACGCAACTCCTATAGGGCCTGTTCACGCTAATAACGGGCTTGCGAACGTGCCTTGCCGACCGCAGTGCATTTCAACAACCTGCTAGACCTGACGGCCTTCATGGACCTTTCAACGGTCGCGGTGTAGCATCGCGGCCGATGAAAGCCATTCTCAATCGCGATTTCCTCGCGCTGATCCTGAGCGTCGCGGTCGTCGGCCTCGGGACCGGCGCGACGCTCCCGCTTACCGCGCTCGCGCTGACCGAAGCCGGACACGGCACCAACGTCGTCGGCATGCTGACGGCCGCGCAGGCGCTGGGCGGCCTCGCGATCGTGCCGTTCGTCACCGCGCTTGCGCGGCGCATCGGTGCGCGCCGCGCGATCGTCGTATCGGTCGTGCTGCTCGCGGCGGCCACCGCGCTGATGCAGTTCACGTCGAACCTGATTCTATGGGGCGTGCTGCGGGTGCTGTGCGGCGCCGCGCTGATGCTGCTGTTCACGATCGGCGAAGCATGGGTCAACCAGCTCGCCGACGATTCGACGCGCGGCCGCGTCGTCGCGATCTACGCGACCAATTTCACGCTGTTCCAGATGGCGGGCCCGGTGCTCGTCAGCCAGATCGCCGGCGCGACGAGTATCCGCTTTGCGCTGTGCGGCGCGCTGTTCCTGCTCGCGCTGCCGACGCTCGCGACGATCCGCCGTGCGCCGCTCGCCGGCGACGACGCGCATCACGAAGCGCACGGCCGCTGGCGCGACGTGCTGCCGCGCATGCCCGCGCTGATCATCGGCACCGGCTTCTTCGCGCTGTTCGATACGCTCGCGCTGTCGTTGCTGCCGCTCTACGCGATGGATCACGGCGTCGCGAGCGCGACCGCCGTGCTGCTCGCGTCGATCATGCTGTTCGGCGATACCGCGATGCAGTTCCCGATCGGCTGGCTCGCGGACAAACTCGGCCGCGAACGTGTGCACCTTGGCGCCGGCTGGATCGTGCTCGTGGGTCTGCCGCTGCTGCCGTTCGTCATCGCGAACCCGTGGCTGTGCTGGCCGCTGCTGTTCGTGCTCGGCGCGGCGGCCGGCAGCATCTACACGCTGTCGCTCGTCGCGTGCGGCGAGCGTTTCCGCGGCGCGGCGCTCGTCACCGCGAGCTCGCTCGTGTCGGCGTCGTGGAGCGCCGCGAGCTTCGGGGGTCCGCTGGTTGCGGGTGCGTTGATGGAGCAACTGGGCAGCAACGCGCTGGTCGGCGTGCTGGTCGTCTGCGTCGCCGCGTTCGTCGCGGCCGCGTTGTGGGAACGACGCGCGGCGGTGCAACGCGCGGTCTGATCCAGGTTGGCGTTGGCGTTGGCGTTGGCGTTGGCGTTGGCGTTGGCGTTGGCGTTGGCGTGAGCGTGAGCGTGAGCGTGAGCGTGAGCGCGCGGCATCATGCATCGATACGCATCGGCCCGCTCGCGCCCATCCTCCATAAACGAAAACGGCCCGCGCAATGCGAGCCGCCCTGTCATTCCGTACTACGCGTGACCGATGCGTGACGTTTCGCGCTGCGCTCCGTCAAGCACGCCGCGCCGGCAAAATCCTGCCCGCACACGTGCCGAAGCCGACGCGATAGCCGTCGCCTTGGCACCAGCCGTTCAGCGTCAGTTCGTCGCCGTCCTCGATGAACGTGCGGCTGCCACCACCGTTCAGCGCGACCGGCTCCTTGCCGTTCCACGTCAGTTCGAGCAGGCTGCCGAACGAATCATTCGTCGGCCCGCTGATCGTGCCCGAACCCATCAGATCGCCCACGCGCGTGTTGCAGCCGGCGACCGTGTGATGCGCCAACTGCTGGGCCATCGTCCAGTACATGTGCTTGAAGTTGGTGCGGCAGATCGACGTCGCCTCGGCCGCACCCTCCGCGCGCAGCGTCACTTCCAGCGCGATGTCGAACGCATGCTTGCCCGCATGCTGCAGATACGCGAGCGGCTGCGGCGACTGCTCCGGCTGCGCGACGCGGAACGGCTCGAGCGCGTCGAGCGTGACGATCCACGGCGAGATCGTCGTCGCGAACGTCTTCGCGTTGAACGGGCCGAGCGGCACGTACTCCCACTGCTGGATGTCGCGCGCGCTCCAGTCGTTCAGCAGCACCATCCCGAAGATATGCGCTTCCGCGTCCTCGCACGCGATCGGCTCGCCGAGTGCGTTGCCCTTCCCGACGATGAAGCCCGTTTCCAGCTCGATGTCGAGCTTGCGGCACGCGCCGAACACCGGGCGCTCCTGGTCGGGCAGCTTCAGTTGCCCGTTCGGGCGCCGCACCGGCGTGCCGCTCACGACCACCGACGACGCACGGCCGTTGTAGCCGATCGGCATCTCCGACCAGTTCGGCAGCAGCGCATTCTTCGGATCGCGGAACATCGAGCCGACGTTGGTCGCGTGCTCCTTCGACGAATAGAAATCGGTATAGCCGGGAATCTCGACCGGCAGATGCAGCGTCGCGTCGCGCTGCGCGACGAGCATCTGCGCGCGAAGCGTCGCGTCGTCGCGCAACCGTGCGTTGTCTTGCGAAAACAGTTCGGACAACTGCACGCGTACGCTGCGCCATACGTCGCGGCCGAGCGCGATGAACGCGTTGAGCGTCGGCGCGGCGAACGCATCGGCGCCGGCCGGCAACGTCACGAGGCCCGCACGCGCCAGCGCCGCGAGATCGACGATCTGGTCGCCCAGCGCGACGCCCGCACGGCGCACACCCTGCTTCGCATCGCTGAAGATCCCGAACGGCAGGTTCTGGATCGGGAAATCGCAGGCGGGATCGTTCGCCGTGTCGACCCAGCTCTTGCGGGCCGGGTCGAGCGTCGCGCGCCAGTCTTGGGTGTCGCTCATCGTTGCTCCGGATTGAAGTGTTTCTGGATGCCTTGCCAGCATTCGAAGTAATCGGCCTGCAGCTGCGCGGTGTCGAGCGCGTAGCGCGTCGGCCGGATCAGCGTGCGGGTTTCGAACATGAACGCCATCGTCGCATCGACCTTGTGCGGCTTCGTCGTGTCGCTCGCCGACGCCTTCTCGAACGTGTCCGCGTCGGGCCCGTGGCCCGACATGCAGTTGTGCAGGCTCGCGCCGCCCGGCACGAAGCCCTCGGCCTTCGCGTCGTACGCGCCGTGCACGAGCCCCATGAACTCGCTCGCGACGTTGCGGTGGAACCACGGCGGGCGGAACGTATCCTCGGCCGCGAGCCAGCGCGGCGGGAAGATCACGAAGTCGATCGTGTCGACGCCCGGCGTATCGCTCTGCGACTGCAGCACGAGGAAGATCGACGGATCGGGATGGTCGAAGCTGATCGAGCCGATCGTGTTGAACAGGCGCAGATCGTATTTGACCGGCGCGTAGTTGCCGTGCCACGCGACGACGTCGAGCGGCGAATGGCCGATGTCCGCGCGCCAGAGGCGCCCGTTCAGCTTCGCGATCAGCTCGAACGCGCCTTCGCGGTCTTCATACGCGGCCTGCGGCGTCAGGAAATCGCGCGGGTTCGCGAGCCCGTTCGAGCCGATCGGGCCGAGATCCGGCAGGCGCAACAGTGCGCCGAAGTTTTCGCAGATGTAGCCGCGCGCGTCGCCGTCCGGCAGCGCGACGGTAAAACGCACGCCGCGCGGAATCACCGCGATCTCGAACGGCTCGACGTCGAGCCGGCCGAATTCGGTCGCGATGAACAGGCGCCCCTGCTGCGGCACGATCAGCAGTTCGCCGTCCGCGCTGTAGAAGAAGCGGTCCTGCATCGAGCGGTTCGCCGCGTACAGGTGGATCGCGCAGCCGTTCATCGCGGCGGCCGACCCGTTGCCGGCCATCGTCACGAGGCCGTCGACGAAATCGGTCGGCTCGACCGGCATCGGCAGCGGATCCCACCGCAACTGATTGGGCGGCGTCGGCGGCACGTCGGCCGAGTCGCCGAATTCCGACACGAGCCGCTGCGGGCCCGCATACGGCTCGAACGGCCGATGCACCGCGGCCGGGCGAATCCGGTACAGCCACGAGCGGCGGTTGTGGCCGCGCGGCGCGGTAAACGCGGTGCCCGACAACTGCTCCGCGTACAGCCCGTACGGCGCGCGCTGCGGCGAGTTGCGCCCGTGCGGCAGCGCGCCGGGCAGCGCCTCGGTCGCGAATTCGTTCGCGAAACCGCTCAGGTAGCCGGCGGTCGCCGGTTTCGACAGGTCAAGCGTCATCGTTTCCTTTCTCCATCAATTCAGGGCGGCGTTCGGCGCCTGCGCGCCGCCGCGCCGCGTGACGCCCGCGAGGCCCAGCACGAACAGCGCCGAGCACAGCACGGGCACCGCGGCCGCGTGGAACAGCGCGCCGTTCGACCAGTTGAGCGCAATCAATTGCCCGCCGACGAGCGGCCCGAGCACTGAGCCGATCCGGCCGATGCCGAGGCTCCAGCCGATGCCGGTCGAGCGCAGCGACGTCGGGTAATACTGGCCCGCGAGCGCGTTCACGGCCGGCTGCCCGCCGACCACGCAGAACCCGCCCGCGAACACGACGACCAGCAGCCACGGCAGCGCATGCGCGACCGAGCCGATCAGCCCCACCGACACGGCCGCGCACGCGAAGCACGCGAACAGCACACGCACGAAACCGTAACGTTCGATGAACCAGCCGAGCGACAGCGTGCCGATCACGCCGCCCGTCTGCAGCACCGTGCCGACGATCACCGCCGTGCCGGGCGAATAACCGGCGGCGCGCATCACGGTCGGCAGCCAGTTCGACAGGAAGTACAGGTCGATCAGGTTCATGAAGCTGATGGCCCACAACAGCAGCGTGACCGGCAGGCGGCCATGGCGGAACAGCTCGGCGACCGGCGCGCCGCTCGCGGCACGCTCGCGCACGACGAGCCGCGTATTCGCATCGATGCCGGCTTCCGGCGCGAACCGCGCGAGCCAGTCGCGCGCCTGCGCGACGCGCCCTTTCAGCACCAGGAACTGCAGCGACTCGGGCAGCCGCGCGACCATCGCGAGCGTCAGCACGAGCGGCACCGCGCCACCGACGAAGAACACCGAACGCCAGCCGAGCGCCGGAATCAGCGCCGCGCTGATGAAGCCGCCGAGCGCCGCGCCGAGCGTGAAGCCGCACGACACGATCATCATCCGCTTCACGCGATGCGCGGCCGGGCTGAACTCGCCGACCAGCGCCATCGCGTTCGGCATGATGCAGCCGAGGCCGAGCCCGGTGACGAAGCGCAGCGCCATCAGCACGGGGATCGAGCCCGCGAACGGCGTCGCGAGCATCGTCACCGCGAAGAACAGCGTCGAGCCGATCAGCACCGGGCGCCGGCCGATGCGGTCGGCCAGCACCGACAGCCCGAGTGCACCGAGCAGCATCCCGAACAGGCTCGCGCTGAACACGGGCCCGAGCGCCTGCTTCGGCACGCCCCATTCGGCGATCACGCTGGGCGCGACGTAGCCCATCGCCTGCGCATCGAAACCGTCGATCACGAGGCACAGCCCGCACAGCATCAGCAGCATCCAGTGAAAACCCGGGCGATGGGTCTCGTCGATCACGCGCTCGACTTCGAGCACGCGCGCGTCGGCCGGCGCCGCGCTCATTGCGCGACCTCGGCGGCCGGATGCACGAGCGGCGTCACGCCCTGGCGCGCGAGCGCCATCGCTTCGCGCAGCACGTCGGCGTCGCCGACCTGGTTCGCGAGCAACAGGATCAGCTTCGCGTTGACGAGCTGGCTGTCCGCGTCCGACAGGTCGCGATGCATGTCGATCAGCGCTTCGTAGAACGCGTCGGGGTCGGCCAGGCGCGGGCGGGTATCGAGTGGGGGCATGACGGTGTCTCCGGTGTCTTTATCGTATTCAGCGGGCGCGGATCGCGCGCGCCAGTGCGTCGGCAATCGCCTGACGGTCGAGCGTGCGCGTGCGTGCGCAGACGTGCTGGTCGGGGCGCAACAGGTAGAACGTGCCGGGCTGCGCGTCGTAGCGCCGCGCGGCGAGCCCGTCGACGTCCTCCACGACGTCCACGCCGGCCACCGGCTGCGCGTGCCCCGCCGGCACGACAAGCACCGGCCGAACCGGCACCGCGAGACCGTCGACGGCCTGCGCCAGCGCCGCCGCGTCGCCCGGCAAGCCGAACAGCACGCCGGTGAAGCCGCCGCGCAGATGCTGCAGCAGCCAGCCGGGCGTGCCCTGCGCGCGCACCGGCGCATCGGCCGCCGCCGCGCCCGCCCGCATCGCGCACGCGAATGCGTCGCCGCCGCGGTCCGGCGTGTTGAGCGGCGAATCGGCGAGCACGGCCGGCACCGACAGGCGCCCGCTGTTCACCAGCTTGCGCGCGAACTCGCAGTCGCGCGCAAGCTTCAGCGTCGCATCGCGGAACACGCGCGACACCGCGCTCTTCGGCGTGATGAAGTCGGTCGAGCGCGTCGAGTTGCGGATGTTCTCGTCGGCCGCGAACTCGCGCTCGCTCGCATACGTATCGAGCAGGCTGTCGTCGGAACGGCCGTCGAGCACCAGCTTCAGCTTCCACGCGAGGTTGTCCGCGTCCTGCACGCCGCTGTTCGCGCCGCGCGCGCCGAACGGCGACACGCCGTGCGCGGAATCGCCCGCGAACAGCACGCGGCCGTGACGGAACGTCTCCATCCGCTGGCAGCGGAACGTATAGACACTCACCCACTCGAGCTCGAACTCGACGTCCGGCCCGAGCAGCGCGCGCACGCGCGGGATCACGCGCTCCGGCTGCTTCTCGGCGACGGGATCGGCATCCCAGCCGAGCTGGAAGTCGATGCGCCACACGTTGTCCGGCTGGCGGTGCAGCAGCACCGACTGGTTGCGGTGAAACGGCGGATCGAACCAGAACCAGCGCTCGGTCGGAAACTCCGCCTTCATCTTCACGTCGGCGATCAGGAAGCGGTCCTTGAACGTGCGGCCGCGGCTTTCCAGGCCCATCGTCGTGCGCATCGGGCTGCGCGAGCCGTCGGCCGCGATCACGTACTGCGCACGCAGCGTCGCGACGCCATCCGGCGTCTCGATCGTCAGCACCGCATGTTCGGCCGACTGGTCGACGCCCGTCACCTTGTGCTTCCACCGGATGTCGATGTTCGGCAGTTCGAACGCGCGATCGGCCAGATAGCCTTCGACGTAGTACTGCTGCAGGTTGATGAATGCGGGGCGCGCATGCCCTTCCTCGGGCAGCAGGTCGAACGCGTAAAGCTGCTCGTCCTGCAGGAACACCTTGCCGACGTGCCAGCTCACGCCCTTGTCGACGAAGCGCTCGCCGCAGCCGAGCCGGTCGAAGATTTCGAGCGTGCGCTTCGCGAAGCAGATCGCGCGCGAGCCGGTCGACAGCGTGTCGTCGTCGTCGAGCAGCACGACGGGCACGCCCTGCTGCGCGAGGTCGATCGCGGCCGCGAGGCCCACCGGGCCCGCGCCGACGACGATCACCGGATGAACGGCCGCGTCGTGCGCGCGGGCGCGGTACTCGAACTTCAGCGTCTGGTAATCGATGCTCATGGTCGCCATCCGCTCCTCAACCGCGCCGTGCGCGCACCGCCGCGCCCGTCGTCCCGTCCGTCTCCTGCCGGCGCGCCTGCCCGCCTGTCCTGTCAACCGCCACGTCTCGCTCCTTGCTTCCTGTTGATTCGTGAACGGCGCCGTTTCGCGGCGCCCGCATGCCGCATTTCTTGATCCGCGACAAATCCTTGGATTTACGAATAGTAAAACCAATTACGAATAGTGAAATCAACGTAAACCCTAGGCATCGACTCGGGGACGGGATAACCATATGAGTGAAACGCCGAGCCGAGCGCGGCGCGCGCTGCTAATATCAAGTCAACGAGGCGGCCCTTTCGGCCGCCATTTTTCCTTCTCACGCCGATGATTCCGCCTACCATCCCCGAGTTGGTCACCCGTGCCGGGCAGCTGCCGTATCTGCGGGAACACCTCGCGCTTGCCGAAGGCGGCACCGCGTGCGCGAATCTGCCCGAGCGCACGCTCGCGAGCGCATACGAGCCGATCTACGACGTGACGATGCCCGGCTCGCCGCAATCGACGTCGTTCGCCGACGCGATCGAGCGCTACGGCGACGAGCTCGGCTTCCAGGCCGTCACGCTCGTCACGGGCGCGCAGCACGATCCGGTCGACGCGGCCGTCGACGACCAGACGCTGGTCGCGATCGACCGCCTGTCGCGCGCGCTGCACGCGATCAATTTCTTCGGGGCGCAACGCCACGGGCTGTTGTTCCTGCGCGTGCACGAGCGGCTGCTCAAGAGCGTGAAATACGACCACGGCAAGCATTTCTCGTCGGTACTGCAGCGCTTCGGGCTGCCGGTCGAGCGGATCGTGATCGAGCTGCCGGCGGTCGCGGTCGCGCACAAGACCTTCCTCGGCTACCTGACGCGCAGTTACCAGCATCACGGTTTCAAGGTCGCGGACAAGCTGCCCGACCCGGGCCGCATCCTCGCGGTCGAATCGGAGATGGCGCGCCCCGACTACATCAAGATGGATGCGGGCATCGCGTTGCGAGACGGGATGGTCAAGGCGCTCGTCGCCTACGCACAGCGCGTGCGCATTCCGCTGATCTTCGATGGCGTCGTCGACGAGACGCAGTGCGAGCTGCTGCGCCAGCACGACGTGCGGTTCATGCAGGGGCCGGTGTTCGCGAAGGTCGTGACGGCCTGAGCGATCGGCAGGAAAGGCGCGCGCAGAACGGCGCGCCGCAGGCCGGCGGATGGCGTGATGTTCGCGTGATGTTCGCGGGATGGGAACCGGGAAGCCGGGGCACCGCGCGAGCGCGGCCCACGCCGACGGTTACCGCCTACGCCCTGCCGCCATCGTCGTACTTGGGCAGATCGTCGCCGATCTCGACGCCCGGGAAACGATCGCGATACCAGACGTGCCATGCCGGACGCAGCCGCGACGGTTCGTCGAGCGTCGCGTAATTGATCTCGACCGTCCGCGGCGCGTCGGAGAGCCGGTATTCGAGCTGCGCGCCGCAACGGCCACAGAAGCGCCGCTCGCCCCACGCGCTCGATGCATAGACGGTCGGTTCACCCTGCAGGTATTCGAATGCGCCGATCGGCACCGATGCCGACGCAACGACCGCCGCGCCGGTCGTGCGCTGGCAGAGCCGGCAGTGGCAGAAGCCGGCATCGGTGGGAACCTCGGCGATACGGTAGCGAATCGCGCCGCACGCGCATCCGCCCTCCATCGGTTCGGGGTGGGCCATTACAAACCTCGTCGTCGGGGAGCAGGCGAACGATGATGAGCGCCGTTCGCTCGTCGCGCAATACGCCACGGCGCCGCGCCGCCGCCACGCCCCACGCCGCCCCGGCGCGAACGAACCGGTTGCCCGCGCGAAGGCAACACCCGCGCGCTCGTTGCTCAGACCGTCTGCCCGAGCCGCTGCGCGAGCGCCTTCAATTGCGGCCCGACCTGCGTGCGAAACACGCCCTCGTCCATCGACGACGCCGGACCGCTGCAGCTCAGGATCAGCCAGCGCCCCTCGCGCGGCTCGCGAAACGGCACGGCCGCCGCGTTCACGTCCATGTGCCACGCGCGGAACGAATAGCAGCAACCGCCCGTCGAGAACTCGGCCACCGCGTGCTGCGCGGCCTCGACGAGCGCATCGGCGTCGGCCCCGCCGCCGGCGGCGCGGTGCAGTTCGGCATAGAGCGCGCGGCGCGCGTCCTCCGGCTGCACGGCCAGGTACGCGCGCCCCATCGAGCTCGTCAGCATCGACAGCCGCGAACCGGGCGCGAGCCCGAGCGTCAGCGCGGTCTCGCTGCGGATCGTTTCCAGGTAGATCATGTCGAGCCCGTCGCGGCAGCCGAGCGACACGGCCGCGCCGATCTGGCGCGCCAACGCCTGCATGTGCGGCCGCGCGAGATCGATCGTCCCCGAGCCCGACAGCAGCGCATAGCCGAGCGACAGCACGCCGGCGTCCAGCGCATACTTTCCGAGCGTCTCGTCGTAGCGCAGATAGCCGAGCACCGTCAGCGTATAGGCGAGCCGGTTCACCGTCGCCTTCGGCAGCCCCGTGCGTTCCGCGAAATCGCGGTTGCCCAGCATCGTCTCGCCGGGCCGGAAGGCACGCAGCAGGTCGAGCCCACGCGCGAGGGCGACGACGAACTTGCGCTCGTCGATCGTGGTGTCATCCATGGTTGAAAGTGTCATCCGGTGCTACACTGGGTTCGATTTGCAAAACATTGTTCCGCACAGCGGAACGCAAGTCAAGCGAACTTCAGGCATCAGCCCGGAGCACGCGCTGACGCGCTACTTCTGCCCGACCGAAAAGCACGGGTGTGGAGTCAGCGCCGAGGCGCCCACTTCGACCGACCGCAAAGCAAGGGGCCGAGTAAGTACTGAAGCGCCAACTCGGGCCGACCGCGAAGCATGGGGCCCGAGTAAGCGCTGAAGCGCTAACTCGGGCCGACAGGAGATGAGACGATGAGTGCTGCAACTTTTCATTGGGACGATCCGCTGCTGCTCGACCAGCAACTGACCGAAGAAGAGCGAATGGTCCGCGATGCCGCGCAGGCGTACGCACAGGACAAGCTCGCGCCGCGCGTCACCGAAGCGTTCCGCCACGAACGCACCGACGCGGCCCTCTTTCGCGAGATGGGCGAGGTCGGCCTGCTCGGCCCGACGATTCCCGAGGAATACGGCGGCCCCGGCCTCAACTACGTGAGCTACGGGCTGATCGCGCGCGAAGTCGAGCGCGTCGATTCGGGCTACCGGTCGATGATGTCCGTGCAGTCGTCGCTCGTGATGGTGCCGATCCACGAATTCGGCTCCGACGCGCAGAAGCAGAAATACCTGCCGAAGCTCGCGACCGGCGAATGGATCGGCTGCTTCGGCCTGACCGAGCCGAACCACGGCTCCGATCCGGGCAGCATGGTCACCCGCGCGAAGAAGGTGCCGGGCGGCTACTCGCTGTCCGGCGCGAAGATGTGGATCACCAACTCCCCGATCGCCGACGTGTTCGTCGTGTGGGCGAAGCTGGAAGAAAACGGCAAGGACGCGATCCGCGGCTTCATCCTCGAGAAGGGCTGGAAGGGCCTGTCGGCGCCGGCGATCCACGGCAAGGTCGGGCTGCGGGCATCGATCACCGGCGAGATCGTCCTCGACGAGGTGTTCGTACCCGAAGAGAACCTGATGCCGAACGTGAGCGGCCTGCGCGGCCCGTTCACCTGCCTGAACTCGGCGCGCTACGGGATCGCGTGGGGCGCGCTCGGCGCCGCCGAGTCGTGCTGGCACACCGCGCGCCAGTACGTGCTCGACCGCCAGCAGTTCGGCCGGCCGCTCG
Organism: Burkholderia sp. BE12; assembly: GCF_002959955.1. Lineage (NCBI taxonomy): Bacteria > Pseudomonadati > Pseudomonadota > Betaproteobacteria > Burkholderiales > Burkholderiaceae > Burkholderia > Burkholderia sp. BE12. The sequence continues at coordinate 194,202 of NZ_PREY01000007.1, forward strand.
CCGCGAACCAGTTGATCCAGAAGAAGCTCGCCGACATGCAGACCGAAATCACGCTCGGCCTGCAAGGCGTGCTGCGCCTCGGCCGGATGAAGGACGAAGGCACGGCCGCCGTCGAGATCACGTCGATCATGAAGCGCAATTCGTGCGGCAAGGCGCTCGACATCGCCCGCCTCGCGCGCGACATGCTCGGCGGCAACGGCATCTCCGACGAATTCGGCGTCGCGCGCCACCTCGTGAACCTCGAGGTGGTCAACACGTACGAAGGCACGCACGACATCCACGCGCTGATTCTCGGCCGCGCGCAGACGGGCATCCAGGCATTCTTCTGACGATCCGGCCATGACACACGCGGCAGCGATGCCGCGCACGCGCCCGCCGCCACGTAAAAGACCCGCCCGGCATCGCTGCCGGACGGGCCTTCGTCATGGAAGCCGCGGCTGCGGGCCGCCGATGCTTACTTGTTCGGCTGCGGCGTCAGGCGCAGATACGGACGCACCGCCTTGAAGCCCTTCGGAAAGCGCTTCTTCAGCTCTTCCGGATCCTGCAGCGACGGCACGATCACGACGTCGTCGCCGTCCTTCCAGTTGCCGGGCGTCGCGACCTTGTAATTGTCGGTCAATTGCAGCGAATCGATCACGCGCAGCACTTCGTCGAAGTTGCGCCCCGTGCTGGCCGGATAGGTGATCGTGAGCCGCACCTTCTTGTTCGGGTCGATTACGAACAGCGAACGCACCGTCAGCGTTTCGTTCGCGTTCGGGTGAATCATGTCGTACAGCTGCGACACCTTGCGGTCCGCGTCGGCGATGATCGGGAAGCCCACGACCGTCGACTGCGTTTCGTTGATGTCGTTGATCCAGCCCTTGTGCGATTCGACGCCGTCGACCGACAGCGCGATCACCTTCACGTTGCGTTTCTCGAATTCGCCCTTCAGCTTCGAGGTCAGCCCGAGTTCGGTCGTGCACACCGGCGTGTAGTCGGCCGGATGCGAAAACAGGACACCCCAGCTGTTGCCGAGCCACTCGTGAAACTTGATGGTGCCCAGGCTCGATTCCTGCTCGAAATCCGGTGCGATGTCACCAAGACGCAGACTCATGATGTTCCCTCCTCGAACGATGCTGGTTGAAACCGCGCGCCGGACAGCGCGGGGCAGTCCATCAGCTTACGGGAAGCAATGGGCCGTGCGAACGATTATTCCGTTTGATATTCATTCTTTTTTGTCATTTTTACCCGGGGTCGCGGCAGGGCGGAGGGCTGCGAGGGAAACTTTTCAATCCTTTGCCGCTCTGTTCATGATTACAAGTCGTTTACCATGCAGTCTTGCGCTGCCGCCGTTTGTCTTGCCGGCTCGCCAGCAGGCAGGGGTTTCGCTACGATGTGAACCTGCAGCATGACAGCACGAAGGGAGTTGCAATGTCGGAAATCAACAAGGAGAAACTGATGTCGGATATCAAAACCGTTCTCTCGGACGCCGAAGACCTGCTCAAGCAAGCAGCGAGCAGCACGGGCGACCGTGCGGCCGAGCTGCGCGAGAAGGCCATGTCTCGCCTGAAGCAGGCCAAGGAAAAGGCAGCCGACGTCCAGGTCGTGGTGGTCGAGAAGGGCAAGAAGGCCGCGCGCGCGACCGACGACTACGTGCACGAGCATCCGTGGACGTCGATCGGCGTGGCCGCCGGCGTCGGCGTGCTGATCGGGCTGCTGATCAACCGCAAGTAACGCGCTCGGCGCCGTTTCGCCCCGCAGGCCGCGTCGCGCGGCCTGCGGGCGTCGAAGCCAGCCGGCCTGCGCCGGCCGGCTTTGTCCTAGCTGCTCACTGCACGCGCAAGCATTTCATCCATGACGACAGACACCCCCTCGCAGCCGTCCGGTCAAGGACCGCTGCGCCGCCTCGTCGGCTCCGCCATCGGCCTTCTGCAGACGCGCCTCGAACTGGTGGGCATCGAGCTTGCCGAGGAGAAGGAGCGCCTGATGGGCGTGCTGTTCCTCGGACTCGCCGCGATGATGCTCGCGACCATGGCGCTCATCAGCCTGACCGTGCTGATCGCGATCGCGTTCTGGGATACCTACCGCTGGCAGGCGCTCGCCGCGATCACCGCGCTGTATGCCGTTAGCGCCATCGTATGCGCGCTGAAGGCGCGCTCGGGCCTGCGCGACGCGCCGACCGTGTTCGAGGCGACGCTCGCCGAACTCGATAAAGACCGCGACCTGTTCCGCGGCAAGCCGTGAACGCCCTCGCGCTCATCCCTTCCACCTACTTCGCCGACGCGCCATGAGCCAGAACATCACGGGCAATTCATCCCGCTCCCATTCGTCGCGATCGCACTGGAGCGCGTCGCAGCACCGCGCGCTCCGCAAGGAATTGCTGATCCTGCGATCCGAAGTCGAGCGGCTCGAACTCGCGGAAGCCGCAGCCGAAATGCGCCAGGCCGTCACGCGCTTCAGCTGGCTCAAGGTATTCATCCCCGGCCTGTCCTCCCACAAGTTCGGCCAGTCGGCCAAGAACCTGAACGCAAGCCTCGGCCAGCTCGTCAACCAGTATCCGATGCTGAGCTCGCTCGCGTCGCTCGTGCTGGCGAAACCCATTCGCTCGCTGCTGCGCGCGAGTGCGGGCCCCGCGTTGAAGTGGGGTACGCTCGGCTTCGCCGCATGGGAAATCTACAGGATCTGGGCGCAGTCCCGCGACGAGCGCGGACTCGACGCACACGACGATTGACCGTCGGCATCCCGCGCGCACGGCCATGGGCCGCTGCGCGCCTTCCTTGCGAACCCAGCGCTCGCCCCAGCAGACAGCGCCCGGTTCGCCGGCGCCATCGTTACCTGCATTGCCTTTCGTCCCGTCCGAGCGCAGCGTGAATGTACCGCATGCATCGTCGTGCATCGGACCAGTGTCGAGCGGCGCCGCTGCCAGTTCATAGCTCACAGGCGAATCGTCGCCGTCCGGCCGCCCGAGCGCTATTCGATTCTCGGCATGCCCGTGCGGCGGCACCTGCGCCAGCATGCCGCGGATGCGCACCATCGACTATGGCGAGCGACATAGCGACCATCAGCTCGACGAGCGTGAATCCGCCCGGTCGTTGCACCACATTCTTCAGGGATTGAGCGCCCAGCTCCATCGCAATCGTCCTCCGCAACGGTGATGCGACGACTGTAGCGGCGCGTGCGGACGCGCGCCATTAGCCGAACGGCCGACTGGCGACATGCGATCGCACCCGACACAATCGGCGCGAATCGAACCAACGGAGCAGACGATGAACGAACGCAGCGCGTCAGCGCTTACGTGGGGTCTTGGCGGGAGAGGCGCGACGGAACTCTTCGATCACGTCGGTAAATTCGGAAACGTCCTCGAACCGGCGATACACCGACGCGAAGCGCACATAGGCGATCGTATCGAGGCCGCGCAACTCGTTCATCACGAGTTCGCCCAGCTTCTCGCTACGCACCTCACGCTCGCCGGTCGCGAGCAGTTGATATTCGATGCGGGCGACCGCCGCGTCGATCGCGTCGGCGGCAACCGGCCGCTTGCGCAGCGCGAGTTGCATGCTGGCGACGATCTTGCGACGGTCGAATTCCGTGCGGCTGCCGTCCTTCTTCACGACGAACGGCAGGGACAACTCGACCCGCTCGTACGTCGTGAAACGCTTGTCGCAAGCCGAACAGCGACGGCGCCGCCGAATCGCGGCGCCATCTTCGGACACGCGCGAGTCAACGACCTGCGTGTCGTCATGCCGGCAGAACGGGCAGCGCATCGGCGATCAGCGGTAAACCGGGAAACGCTTGGTCAGCTCGGCGACCTGCGCGCGCACGCGCTCGATCGTCGCTGCGTCTTCCGGGTTATCCAGCACGTCGGCAATCAGGTTGCCCACCTGCTCGGCTTCCGCCGGCCCGAAACCGCGCGTCGTCATCGCCGGCGAACCGAGGCGCACGCCGCTCGTCACGAACGGCTTTTCCGGGTCGTTCGGGATCGCGTTCTTGTTCACCGTGATGTGCGCCGCGCCGAGCGCCGCTTCCGCTGCCTTGCCCGTGATGTTCTTCGCGCGCAGGTCGACCAGCATCACGTGGCTTTCCGTGCGGCCCGACACGATCCGCAGCCCGCGCTTCACCAGCGTTTCGGCCAGCACGCGTGCGTTCTCGACGACCTTCTGCTGATATTCCTTGAACTCCGGCGACAGCGCTTCCTTGAACGCCACCGCCTTCGCCGCGATCACGTGCATCAGCGGGCCGCCCTGGATCCCCGGGAAGATCGCCGAATTGATCGGCTTCTCGTACTCGGCCTTCATCAGGATCACGCCGCCGCGCGGGCCGCGCAGGCTCTTGTGCGTCGTCGTCGTCACGAAATCCGCGTGCGGCACCGGGTTCGGGTACACGCCCGCCGCGATCAGGCCCGCGTAGTGCGCCATGTCGACCATCAGGTACGCGCCCACCGACTTCGCGATCTTCGCCAGACGCTCGAAATCGATCTTCAGCGCAAACGCCGACGCGCCCGCGACGATCAGCTTCGGCTTGTGTTCCTGTGCAAGCTGCTCGGCCGCGTCGTAGTCGATGTCTTCGTTTTCGTTCAGGCCGTAGCTCACCACGTTGAACCACTTGCCCGACATGTTCACCGGCGAGCCGTGCGTCAGGTGGCCGCCATGCGCGAGGCTCATGCCCATGATCGTGTCGCCCGGCTTGAGCATCGCGAAGAACACGCCCTGGTTCGCCTGCGAACCCGAATTCGGCTGCACGTTCGCTGCTTCCGCGCCGAACAGCTGCTTCACACGATCGATCGCCAACTGCTCGACCACGTCGACGTACTCGCAGCCGCCGTAGTAGCGCTTGCCCGGATACCCTTCCGCGTACTTGTTCGTGAGCTGCGAGCCCTGCGCGGCCATCACGGCCGGGCTCGTGTAGTTTTCTGACGCGATCAGCTCGATGTGATCTTCCTGACGGCGGTTTTCCTGCTCGATCGCTGCAAAGATTTCGGGATCGACGTTCGCGATGGTGCTTTGGGCTCTGTCAAACATACGGTTTCCGTTAAGTGTGTACAGGTTGACCGGAGCGGCCAAGTACGGTGCGTTGCTGGCGAGACCAGCTCGACGTGGCGGAAGAATCCGTATGACGCGAGGCAGGACAGCCACCGGCGATGCACGCGACGGCGCACAACGGCTGCCCAGGCGAACGGCAAAAACGGCGCCCCGCGCTTCACGGTGGGATGCTCCACCTTGAACCCGAAGGGTTCTATCGCCAGTCACGCAGGGGTGATGAGCGCATTAGTGTATTGGATGCGTCATGAATAGGCAACCGCACGGCAGGACGCTCGAATCAATTGGGGCCAGGTTTTACGCGCCCGTGCCGAAACGCTTTGCCGCCTTGCCGCGGTGCGGCAATCTCAGTAGGCTTGCGGGATATCACCCGCTACTTTGTTACCGACCAGGAGCAGCAATGATCGTGTTCGTCACAGGCGCGTCCGCCGGCTTCGGCGCCGCCATTTCCCGTGCCTTCGTCAAGGGAGGCCATCGCGTCGTCGCGACCGCGCGCCGCAAGGATCGTCTCGATGCGCTCGCCGCCGAACTCGGCGACGCGCTGCTGCCGCTCGAACTCGACGTGCGCGACCGCGCGGCCGTCGAGGCCGTGCCAGCCGCCCTTCCCGTCGAATTCGCGGCGCTCGACGTGCTCGTCAACAACGCCGGCCTCGCGCTCGGCGTCGAGCCGGCCCACAAGGCCAGCCTCGACGAATGGCAGACCATGATCGACACGAACTGCTCGGGCCTCGTGACCGTCACGCACGCGCTGCTGCCCGGCATGATCGAGCGCGGCCGCGGCCATATCTTCAATCTCGGTTCGGTTGCCGGCACCTATCCGTATCCGGGCGGGAACGTATACGGCGCAACCAAGGCTTTTGTCCGACAATTCAGCCTGAACCTGCGCGCCGATCTGATCGGCACGCCATTGCGCGTGACCGACATCGAGCCGGGCCTGTGCGGCGGCACGGAATTCTCGAACGTCCGCTTCCGAGGCGACGATGCGAAGGCGGCGAACGTGTACCAGAACGTTGAGCCGCTCACGTCCGAGGACATCGCCGACACGATCTACTGGATCGCGACGCGCCCGGCACACGTGAACATCAACACGATCGAGATGATGCCGGTCGCACAGGCACCGGCCGGCCTCACGATCCATCGCGGCTGACGCATCGCGCACAGCCGCGGCCGCCTCCGGCGGGCCCGCGGTGTGCCGTGTCGCACTACATTCCGTTACGAAACCGTTACGAATCCGGTTCCTGCGTTCCGGTAGAATGCGCGCCATGACTCAGCCTACCCGTTCCCCGGAAGCGCCGTCCGGCTTTACCTGGCCGGTGCGCGTGTACTACGAGGATACCGACGCAGGCGGCATCGTCTTCTATGCCAACTACCTGAAGTTCTTCGAGCGCGCCCGCACCGAGTGGCTTCGCGCATGCGGCGTCGACCAGCGTCGGCTCGCCGACGATACCGGTGCGATCTTCATCGTGCGCAGCACGTCGCTCGACTACCGCGCGCCCGCGCGACTCGACGACACGCTGACGATCACGAGCCGGCCCGGACGCATCGGCCGCGCGTCGGTGGAATTCACGCAGGAAGCCTGGTGTGGCGGCACGCTGCTTGTGGTTGGGCACATCCGCCTCGGCTGCGTCGACCGTCACGGCATCCGGCCCGCGGCCATCCCGCCGGCCGTGCTCGATGCGCTGCAACGCGGGCCCGTCATCGACGCGGGGCAGTCTGATTTGTCAACGAAGCTCGCATGAGCCCCGTTTAGACACAGCCTATGAACTTGCCGTTCTGATTAGATACTAAGCAAGGTTCGGCGTCAGGCATGGCCGGCGCGCCGCGCCGCACGCACACCGGACGCCCTTGCCGGGCACTCCCGAAGGGACGCTACTCAAACCTCTATGAATACTGCTCAAGACCTGTCGATCATTTCCCTCGTTCTCAACGCGAGCGTGCTGGCCCAGGCCGTGATGGGGCTGCTGCTGCTGCTGTCGCTGATGTCGTGGACCTTCATTTTCCGCAAGTGGTTCGCGATCCGCCGCGCGCGCGCGCAGACCGAACGCTTCGAGAAGGATTTCTGGTCGGGCGGCGACCTGCAGGCGCTGTACCAGAGCGCAGCCAACAACCGCCATACGATCGGCGCACTCGAGCGGATCTTCGAATCGGGGATGCGCGAATTCCTCAAGGCGAAGGAAAAACGTCTCAGCGATCCGGGCCTCGTGCTCGACGGTGCCCGCCGCGCGATGCGTGCGTCGTTCCAGCGTGAAATGGACGTGCTCGAAGCCAACCTCGCGTTCCTTGCTTCGGTCGGTTCGGTCAGCCCGTACATCGGTCTGTTCGGCACGGTCTGGGGGATCATGAACTCGTTCCGCGGCCTCGCGAACGTCCAGCAGGCGACGCTCGCGAACGTCGCGCCGGGCATCGCCGAAGCGCTCGTCGCCACCGCGATCGGCCTGTTCGCCGCGATTCCGGCGGTGGTCGCGTACAACCGCTACGCGCACGACATCGACCGCCTCGCGATCCGCTTCGAGACCTTCATCGAAGAGTTCTCGAACATCCTGCAGCGTCAGGCCCAGTAAGGAGCGCGCCATGGCAGGAAGCCCCATCCGATCCAGCATGCGCGGCGGCCGCTCGCGCCGCGCAATGGCCGACATCAACGTCGTGCCGTACATCGACGTGATGCTGGTGCTGCTCGTGATCTTCATGGTCACCGCACCGCTCGTCGCCCCGTCGATCATCAACCTGCCGACCGTCGGCAACGCCGCGCCGCAGGAGCAGACGCCGCCCGTCGTCGTCAACATCAAGGCCGACCGCACGATGAGCGTCAAGTACAAGGGCGACTCGGGCGCGACCCAGGAAGACACGATGACGAAGACCGAGCTCGACAGCTTCATCTCGGCCCGGCAGGCCGATCACCCTGACCAGCCGGTCGTGATCGCAGCCGACAAGACCGTGCAGTACGATGCTGTCATGACCGTGATGTCCGATCTGAAGGCGCGCGGCGTCAAGCGCGTCGGCCTCCTCGTCAAATCGCAATGAACCGGCAGCAATCCACGCGCGGATCCGCGTACCCGCTCCAGCCGCCCCGCGAGCGCGGGACGTGGCGCGCGTTCGCGCTCGCCGCGCTGATGCACGTGCTGCTCGCGCTGTTCCTCTATCACGGCGTGCAGTGGCAGAACAGCACGCCGGCCGGCGCCGAAGCCGAGCTGTGGACCGAAGTGCCCGACGTCCCCACGCCGCGGCCCGTCGTCACGCCCACGCCGCCCGCGAAGGTCGCGCCGCCCCCGCCCCCGGTGCGCGACGAACAGGCCGACATCGCGCTGCAGCAGAAGAAGCGGCAGCAGGAAGCGGCCGCGCGCGAAGCGCAGCTCGAACAGCAGCGCCGCGTGCAGCAACTGAAGGCCCAGCAGGAAGAGGAAGCCCGCCGCGCGCAGCTCGCCGCGCAACAGGCCGCCGCGCTCGCCGCCCAGAAGGCCGCGGAACGCGACAAACAGAAGCAGGCCGACAAGCTCAGGCAACAGCAGCTCGCCGAACAGCAGAAGCTCGAACAGCAGAAACTCCAGCAGCAAAAGCAGGCTCAGCTCGAAGCGCAGCAGGCGGCGAAGGCGAAAGCCGACGCAGCCGCGAAGGCAAAGGCGGAAGCGCAGGCCAAGGCGAAGGCCGAAGCCGCGGCGCGCGCGAAGGCCAACGCGGCGGCGAATGCAAAGCTCGACCGCGAGCGCAATGCGCGCCTCGCGCAGATGCAGGGGTTGTCCGGCGCCGGTGAAGGCGGCGGCGAAGGCCTCGCGAAAAGCGGCACGGGCACGGGCTCCGGCGGCAATGCCGCCACGCCCGGCTATGCCGACAAGGTACGCCGCCGCGTCAAGCCGAACATCGTTTGGGGCGGCGAGCGGGCAGGCCTGACCACCGTCGTCAAGATTCGGTGCACGCCATCCGGTGACGTATTGAGCGCATCGGTCTCCCGCTCGAGCGGGAATTCGGGGTGGGATCAAGCCGTGGTCAATGCGATCCACGCATCGGTCCCGTTGCCGCCCGATTCTAACGGCCGTACCCCGTCTGACATTACGATTACCTTCAAGGCGGCGGAGTGAAACGAAATGCGCTTACACTCCGGGCGTCGCTGTCAGATGGGAACGAATCGGGTATTTTTACTGTCTCTGCCGTTGCGCAGCGATCCAAGCCATACGGGAAGCAAGAAGCATGAGTTTGATGACAAAGCTAGGTTTCAGGGCACTCGTGGCCTCGTGTCTGATTACGGCCGGCAGCGCGGCTAACGCCCAGGTCAACGTGCTGATCACCGGTGTCGGGTCGACCCAGTTCCCCATTGCCACCGCGAATTTCACGAACGAGGCGAACCTGCCGCAGCAGGTCACGTCGATCGTTCGCGCCGATCTCGCCCGCAGCGGCAAATTCACCAACATCGACGCCGGCAGCACGCCCGTGCCCGAGACCGCATCGGTCGATCTCGGCGCGTGGAAGGCCAAGGGCGCGAATGCGTTCGTCGCCGGCAGCGTGAACCGCGAGGCAAACGGCCAGTACAAGGTCAACTTCATCCTGTACGACACCGTGAAGCAGCAAAGCCTCGGCGGCCTGTCGCTGACGGCCACCGACACCACGCTGCGCACGGCCGGCCACAAGATCGCCGACTACATCTACCAGAAGCTGCTCGGCGTGCGCGGCGTGTTCGCCACGCGCCTGTCGTACGTGATCAAGACAGGCAACCGCTACCAGCTGCAGATTTCGGATTCGGACGGCCAGAACGCGCGCATCGCGCTGTCGAGCACCGAACCGATCATCTCGCCGGCCTGGTCGCCGAGCGGCACGAAGGTCGCGTACGTGTCGTTCGAGCGCAAGAAGCCGATCGTCTACATCCACGACCTGCCGACCGGCAAACGCTACATGGTCTCCGACCAGAAGGGCAACAACAGCGCACCGGCGTGGTCGCCGGACAGCAACACGCTTGCGGTCGCGCTGTCGCTGACGGGCAACACGCAAATCTATACGGTCAACGCGAACGGCGGCGGCCTGCGCCGTCTCACGCAGAGCAGCTCGATCGACACCGAGCCGTACTACTCGCCGGACGGCCGCTGGATCTACTTCACGAGCGACCGCGGCGGCGCGCCGCAAATCTACCGGATGCCCGCACAGGGTGAAAGCGCCGGTGCCGCTCAGCGCGTAACCTTCACCGGCAGCTACAACACGAGCCCGCGCGTGAGCCCGGACGGCAAGCTGCTCGCTTACATCTCCCGCACGGGTGGGGGCTTCAAGCTGTACGTTCAGGATCTGCAGACCGGCGCGGCGAACGCCATCACGAATACCAATCGCGACGAATCGCCGAGCTTCGCGGCAAACGGCCAGTACCTTCTGTACGCTACCCAGTCGGGTGGTCGCAACGTTCTGGCTGCAGTGCCCTCCGACGGCAGCGCGCCGCCGCAGATCCTGTCCGTCCAGGGCGGCTCCGTTCGCGAGCCGTCGTGGGGGCCCTTCATGCAATGACCACAAGGAGAGTAACCATGATGTCGAATAAAGCTCGTCTGGCCCTGGCCGTGATGATGATCAGCGCGCTCGCAGCGTGCAAATCGGGCGTGAAGCTCGACGACAAGGCAAACAACGCGGGCGCAGTCAGCACGCAGCCGAGCGCCGACAACGTCGCGCAAGTGAACGTCGATCCGCTGAACGACCCGAACAGCCCGCTCGCGAAGCGCAGCATCTACTTCGACTTCGACAGCTATTCGGTGAAGGACGAGTACCAGCCGCTGATGCAGCAGCACGCGCAGTATCTGAAGAGCCACCCGCAGCGCCACGTGCTGATCCAGGGCAACACCGACGAACGCGGCACGAGCGAGTACAACCTCGCGCTGGGCCAGAAGCGTGCGGAAGCCGTCCGCCGTGCGATGGCATTGCTCGGCGTGAACGATTCGCAAATGGAAGCCGTGAGCCTCGGCAAGGAAAAGCCGCAAGCCACGGGTCACGACGAAGCATCGTGGGCGCAGAACCGTCGCGCCGACCTCGTCTACCAACAGTAAGTAACGGAAGAATCGCCGTATGACGCATCGTTTAACCTGGCTGCGCGTTGCCGCAGCATTCTGCGTCGCGGGCGCGGCGTGGTCGGCCGCGCCGGCGCACGCCGGCATGTTCGACGACAACGAAGCGCGCCGTGCCGTGCTCGATCTGCGCAGCAAGAGCGACAACCTGTCGAGTCAGTTGTCGGCCGCCCAGCGTACGATCCTCGATCAATCCGGCCGTATCGACCAGCTGAATCAGCAGGTCGCGACGCTGCGCGGCGAGAACGAGGATCTGACGAACCGGCTGACGACGCTCGAGCGGCAGCAGAAGGAGTACTACCAGGATCTCGACACGCGGCTCAAGAAGTTCGAGCCGCAGCAGGCGACGATCGATGGTGTCGAAGGCACCGTGCAGCCGGGTGAAACGGATGCGCTCAGCGCGGCGCAGCAGCAGTTCCGCAACGGCAACTTCAAGGCAGCGGCGGCTTCGTTCCGTGCGTTCATCGCGAAGTATCCGCAGAGCCCCTATCAGCCGACCGCGCAGTACTGGTACGGCAATGCGCAATACGCGCTGCGCGACTACCGCGGTTCGACTGCGACGTGGCAAGGGATCGTCAGCAAGTTCCCGCAGCACCCGCGCGCGGCCGATGCCCTCGTGGCGATCGGCACGAACCAGCTCGAGCAAGGCCAGAAGGCGGCCGCGAAGAAAACGTTCGAGCAGGTCGTGTCGCAGTACACCGGGTCGAACGCGGCGCAGACGGCGCAGGGCAAGCTTGAAACGATCAAATAATTATCGTGACGGGTTGTTGACAGCCTAGCAACCCGTCGCTATAATCTTTTGCTCTTCAGGTCGTTGCACAAGTTGTTGAAGCAACGAACCGACAGGTTTCAAGAACGTGGGGTGGTAACTCAGTTGGTTAGAGTATCTGACTTTTAATCAGAGAGTCGAGGGTTCGAGTCCCTCCCACCCTACCAACTATCTTCGATAGTGCAAAAAAGCCTCCCTCGCGGAGGCTTTTTTGCGTCTGTTGTGTCGCTGTTGAACCGCCCCTCCTCAACTGCCGACCGACACGCCGACGAAGTCGCGTCCGCAAGCGTCGCGAGTACCACGAAAGACACAGCCCGGTGCAGCACCCGCAGCGTGCAATCGGCTGTCACTTCCTTGCCTCCAAGGGCCGCGCTACACAAACACAAAGCGACTCACCGCAGCGCCCCTACTGAGGCGAGGATTCGGCAAATGCCTCAACGAGCGCTAATAGTGCCTCCCGTTTGCGCACATTAAGCGATCGAAACCCTGCAACTACTCGTTGCTCCTCATCACTCTCGAGGGACGCTCCTACCTGCCCCGTGAGCAGATAGTGAATGTCCACTCCTGCTGCGGCAATCGCAATCAAATAGTCCGAGTTAGGACGCCTCAAGCCCTTCTCGTACTGATATTGCGCGCGTTGTTTAACGGCCCCGAGAGCTGCGAACTCTGTTTGGTTGAGGCCCAATCGTGAACGCTCATGCCTCAGTCTCTCCCCAAATACGTCCATTCGAGGTAATTTCCTTCTTGACACAGGATCAATTGATCCTATAATTGGCGATACACAAGTCCGAATGAGTCATCATGGCAGCGCCCGAGGTCACCCCGTACGCCGGGCTGACAACAAGGGCGCCCCCCCTTCACGGAGAACCACCATGTCGACGACTTACGAAATTTGCGGTGCATTGCCCGTTCTCGATCACTTTCGCCCTAGCCATGCGCAGCAATTCGTTGACAGAATTGGATTCGCCGCACGCGTCTACTTCGCCATGGATGCAGTCACGCATACGCTCATGCTCCGTATCAGCGGAGCACTCACGGATGCAGAGATGAAATCGATCGAAACCGCGCTAATCGGATTTTCCCAGAAATGGGCGCGAGGTGGAGCCTTCTTCCGTCGAACCCGCTATGGTGAATCGACATTCGTCCCTATCGGCATAGCGTTGCATGTCGGCTCATCGTGTCCCACCTCGGACAGCGTATGGAATTGATGTTGTTGCCCCACTTCGGCGGAAAAGCGAAAGCAATCGATCTGCTCAGGAGCCACCATGGAAGAGCCTGCAATCTACACGTTGTCTGGAGCGATTTCAGTCCAAGAGGACATCGAGAACGAACAACTTGATCGGGTTTCGCGCCATCTGTGCGGCATCGCGACCGTGCACTTCCACCATGATCCGATCGCAAACACGGTATCTTTGCGCATATCCGGCACGCTCATGCGTGATGATAAGCGCTATATCGAACAGCGCATCGAGCGATTCGCCGAGGAAAACGCCCGTGTCGCTGCGATTCTTCTGAGTGAGTGGAATGGCGTTACGAGCGAACTCGTCGTGGGAATGAACTGGGACGCCCAATGCCTCATTCACTTGGGAGCAGTACAAGAGCAACTGGCAAAGCTGTCGACTCGGTACTTCGACTTCATTCTCCGTCTTGAGCCGCCAAGCTCTCCGGCACACGGCGAACCGCTTATGTGCGTCTCAATTGAATCATCGGACACGCAACAGTCCTGACTCAGTCCGCGGCAACCCGTCGAATGTGTGCGCGCAGCATAAGCTCATGAATGACAACTTCAAACTCAGCACGCGCCCCCTTCCATCGGGAGCAGCTACGCCCGGTCCTTTTGAAACCAGAGTGAGTCCAAGGGTCGCCCAACCCGCCTCGGTGACCAAATGTGCACGACTGCCCGCCGTGATACTCAATTGCTTTCATGAAAGCGATTTGCTCGACTTCATCGAACAAGCAGCCGATGTCGATCACGCTGAGCCAACTACGGAAGCATTAGTGCAGCGGCAGTCCAACGGAACGTTACCAAGCCACACCCCAGCACTGAAGTGTGCAGGCCGAACTATCCGCGGATAACCCAAGCGAAACGCATTGGCGCGGATCGGATGACATCGTCGATGCACCATCGATCCATATCATGACGCCTCGTCGATACAGAGCTGCTTGCGCGTCGCTGCAATTGTCCCTAGTGAGAAATGTCACTGTATCGCGCGACTAGCCCGTCCATACAGGTGGTCATCCAGAAAGCCGTCCTTGCCTGAAAGTCGCTGATGGGGCAATTGCATTTCTCCGATGCGGCGCACCTCACGCGAGTCGCGGAACAATGTTGCACGCCTCCTACGGGCGGACTGCATCCGGCAGCATCGGTGCAGATGAAACTTCTGCGGCTTGCAAGTCGGTCAGCACGACAGCAATGCTCGCATGAGGAACCCTCCTGACTTTAGTAGTTGTCGCCTTCGCGATATTTGCTTAGATTAAAAGTCAACATCTCGGACCCGAACCGCTCGCCGCAGATAGCACCATTGATCTGCGGTAGCTCCGGGCTGTCTTTTCCGATTTTGAATCGCAGCGCGTTTTTATTGCAGCCAATCGAACGATCGAGCCGTTCGAGAAGCAATTGCCAAGACATCACCTTCGTTGCCATCTCGCAGCGAAGCGCATGAACTTACGGATGTCGGAGGACCATCGATGACTACGAGCGTACGACACAAGGCTGGTACACTTGGCCGGTCTCGACTAAGCGTGGAATTGGGAACGCTAAAATCCCGATGGGCAACATGGTGTGCGCAACGTGGTGTGACGCCGAGTGAGGAATTGAGGCGAATCATTACCGAAACAGTTGGTGTTGCAGAAACTCAACCCCGGGCGCCGCAGACGCTACCTGCTCGCAATGGGCCGTGCGCACGCGTCTCGATCGGACTTACCAACGCCGAACTGGAACGCGTTAGGGGCATAGCTTACGTTCGCGGTTTCACGCCGAACCGTTGGATCGTCGCCTTGGTTCGGGCGAAGCTTACCGGCGAACCGCAACTTAGCAGCAGAGAGATGGTGCTTGTTGCGGAGTCAAATAGGCAGCTCGCAATAATCCGAACGCTGCTAGGCGAATGTGCGAGGGAAGCAGCCACGAACGATTGCAATAAGTCGTTTAACTGGGAGCAAGTCCGCACCGCAATAGAGGCACATTTGCGTACCACGGCGACGCTTTTGCGAAGCAATCTAGATCGCTGGAGCCGTTAAAATGCCGTTCCCAAAGACCTATGTTGATGCACTCTTGGTGAACTGGGGAGATCGGCTATTCCCCAGTGCACTTCGCCACGCCCGTGGCCTGCATCTGCCCCACTGGGCCTTACAGCAGGACGCGCTACATTTGCGCGAAAGGATCGCCCGAACGCTTCGAGGGGCGCCCGAAGTAATGGTGAAGATATCGAACAGAGCATCGGGCACGCAGGGAATGAAGGCGGTTCGGCGCCATCTGCGATACATTTCGCGACATGGTAGCGTTGATCTGGAGGATCAAGACGGACGCATGATCTCCGGAGAAGTGGCATTGCAGGATCTTTTCGAGCAGTGGCACTGGGGCAGTTGGGGCATTCCAAATGAAAGCAAACGCAGGGAAACCCTCAATGTGGTGCTCTCGATGCCGCCTGGTACCGATAGCGAGATCGTATGGGATGCAGCAAGGATGTTCGCCCAGGAAACATTTGGTGATGGACGACCATATGTATTCGCACTGCACAATGACGAAGCGCATCCCCATGTACATTTATGCGTCCATGCGCGTGGCCCCGACGGTCGTCGGCTCAATCCCCGAAAGCAGGATTTGCATCGTTGGCGAGAAGCATTCGCGCAGCAATTGCGGGCACGCGGCGTCGACGCGAACGCTACTTCTAGAACAGTACGCGGGCAAATACAGTACTTTCCTAAACAAGCAGCGCTCCGGGTGGCGTTACGAGGCGGACACCCTTTCAATGGCACGCATGCCATCGACATCGAGACCCGATGTGCAATGTGGGGCGCCCACATGGAGACGCTAGGCAACTGGTATAAAGTCGCGCGCACCTTGGCTCATTCCGATTCCCCCGAAGACCGCGAAATGGCGATGAACATCGCAGACTTTGCTCGGCGAATGCCAGTCCGGACCCTAAACCCAGAGGCGCCACAGTCGCCTCAGGCTGTCACGCAACGTACGCCATATGCGGACGAGCTGCGCCCTGAAAATAGTTGCGAGCCATCGATAGAGATAGGTCGCTAATTAGCGAGGCCGTCGGCATCCAAAGTATCTTCTTCGTCATGCACGATGGCATAACGAAACGAAAGGACGGCAGGCGCCCGCTGCACGCGATATCACTCCTGGATCGACGGCGCGGGATCGGCGTCGGTATAGCGCGGCTTCGCGTTCTGCAAGTCGCGCGTGTTCTTCTGCACGGCCACCGAGCCGAACAGCGCGAGCACGAACGACATCGCGTAAAAGCCCTTCTCGCTCAATTGAAGCGTCGCGTTGAAAAGACCAACGATCAGCAGTGCGATCGACAGCAGCAGCGCGATCCAGCTGAGGCCGTAGTAGATGCCGGTGACGGGAATGCCCTCCGCGCGGTCGCGCACGCT
Source organism: Burkholderia sp. BE12 (assembly GCF_002959955.1). NCBI lineage: Bacteria > Pseudomonadati > Pseudomonadota > Betaproteobacteria > Burkholderiales > Burkholderiaceae > Burkholderia > Burkholderia sp. BE12. Next base: position 210,617 of record NZ_PREY01000007.1, read on the forward strand.
CTTCTGCAGCGAGATCGCCGCATAGAGGCCGAACACCAGCACGGTGAAGTAGTAGCCCTTCTCGTTGAGCTGCATCCCGGCGTTCCAGAGCCCGATCAGGAATGCCGCGAAACCGGCGAGCAGCGCGGCCCACGACGCGGCCACGAATGCGAACGACGGTTGCTGGATGGTGGTCTGGTTCATTGCTTTGCCCTCTCTTTCTTGTTGTTCGAAATCGTTTTCGTTGAACTGCGTTTGGCGCATGGTAGCAGCTTTGGCGCGCGTCACGGCGGGCGTGCTCGCATGCTCACGTTTCGCGCCGCGCGCGCCGCCAGCGCCCCGGCGTCGTGCCGAGTACCGCGCGAAACGCCTTGCCGAATGCGGCCTCCGACTGATAACCGACCGCCTGCCCGATTTCCGCCTGCCCGCGCTGCGTGTCCTGCAGCAGCGCGCACGCATGCATCATCCTGATCCGCGCGACGAATGCGCCGACGCTCATCCCGGCCTTCTCGCGGAAATGCCTCGCGTAGGTCGCACGCGACATCGCCGCCGCGGCGCCGAGCGATTCGACCGTCCACGGTTGCGCCGGCGCCTGCAGCACGGCCTGGACCGACGGGCCGAGGCGCGCATCGGCCGCGAGCGCGAGCCAGCCGGACGGCACGCGCGCGCCGCGGCCGTACGCGCGCAGTGCATACGCGAGCAACGCCTGCCCGAGCGCGTTCACGATCGCGCCGGCGCCCGGCTGCACATTCGACGCCTCCGTACGCAGCACGCTCGTCAGCAGTTGCAGCGGCGCGGCGCCCGATGCGTCGCGCAACCCGACGTGCAGCACCTGCGGCAGCGTGCGCATCAGCAGTTCACCCGCGCCGCGCGCATAGACGAACCGTCCGCAGAGCAGATCCACGCTCGCGCCGCCCGATTCGGCCGGATCGAGATTCGACTTGACCGGCAGCACCGCGCCGTCGTCGGCGCGCGAATCGAACAACGGCACGAGCGGCTTCGACCGGCTGCCCGCTGCGTCGAGCAGGTCGTGCGCGCTGCCCGCGGGCAGCAGCACGAAATCGCCGTCGGCGAGTTGCAGCGTGCGCCCGTCGGCGGTACGCAGCCGGCACGTTCCGGCCAGCACCAGGTGGAACGCCGCCTCGCCGGGCGGCAGCGGGTCGTGCGGCATCGCGAACGGGCCGTCGAGCAGGCAACGCACGTCGAGCTCGACATGGCTGCGACCGAGCGACAGCAGTTGACTCAATGCATCCATGAGACGATTGCGCTAAAAATTGACACTCTAGCGTATCGAAACCCTCAGCGCGAGCGATCAGAATAGCCCTGCATCGCCCGAAATCGCGGCGCCCGCCGCCCTCCTCACTCTTCTCGACAAGGACGCATCATGCTGAACTGGAACGAATACCGGAAGGAACTCTCGACGCGTATCGGCGACATCGCCAAGCTGTCGCCCGATACGCTGGCCGGCTACAAGGCGCTGTCCGGCGCGGGCGCCAAGACCGGCCATCTCGACGCGAAGACGCGCGAGCTGATCGCGCTCGCGGTGGCCGTAACGACGCGCTGTGACGGCTGTATCGCCGTGCATACGGCCGAAGCGACCAAACATGGCGCGACCAAGGAGGAAGTGGCGGAAGCGCTCGGCGTCGCGATTGCGTTGAATGCGGGCGCGGCGCTCATCTATTCGGCGCGTGTGATGGACGCGCTCGGCGACTGAACCGGCGCGTTGCGGCACCGCCCTCGTCTCGCACCGCACTGAACTGCTGCGTTGCATGGCGCCCGGCCGCATGGCCGGGCGCCTGCGCATCACGCACAGGCGAAGGTCATGCATGACGATGGCGGGTGACTCGCCTGCATGATGCGTAAGCGTCGCGGAGTCGGCTACCATGCGCGAACGATACATCGTGAAGGAGCGCTTCATGTGCCGCTGGCTCGCCTATACGGGTAATCCGATCCACCTGGAAACGGTGCTGTTCCGCGCGAAGCATTCGCTGATCGACCAGAGCCTGCATTCGGAGCTGGGCGCCACGACCACCAACGGCGACGGCTTCGGCATCGGCTGGTACGGGCATCCCGATGAACTCCCGTTCCGCTATCGCTCCGTGCATCCCGCATGGAACGATCGCAACCTGCGCGAAGCCGCGCGTGCGATCCGCTCGCGGATGTTCGTTGCACACATTCGCGCGGCGACCGACACGCCCGTGCAGGAAACCAACTGCCATCCGTTCCGCCACGGCCGCTGGCTGTTCGCGCACAACGGGCTGATCCGCGACTTCCACAAGTTGCGCCGCGACCTGACGATGAAGGTCGATCCCGCGCTGTTCCCGACGCTCGAAGGCTCGACCGACTCCGAGCTGATGTTCCGCCTCGCGCTGACGTACGGTCTCGAGCAGGCGCCGCTGCCGGCGCTCGAACGGATGGTCGGCGTGGTGGAGGAAACCGCCGCGCGGCACCGCATCGCCGATCCGCTCAACATGACGATCTGCGCGACCGATGGCGAACGGATCGTCGCGGTGCGTTACTCGAGCGAACGGCAATCGCGCTCGCTGTTCCACAGCACGTCGTTCAAGCACCTCCACGAGCTGTATCCGCATAACCCGCGTATCGCCGAAGCCGGTGACGATGCGTTCATGGTCGTGTCGGAGCCGCTCGTCGACCTGCGCGGCGCGTGGGAGGAAGTGCCGGAGGGAATGGCGATCGTCGCGCACGGCGCCGATGTGCAGCAGCGGCCGTTCGGGCCGCGGCACAAATGACATGCCGCAGTCCTGAAGAAATCGAGCGCATTCAGGTGGCGAAATCTTCGGCGAGACAAGGCAATCGCGGCGATCCGGCTTTTAAGGAGGCTCGGCGCTCGGTAATGCCGACGCAATTGGAAGGGTCCAAGAAAGCAACCCCGCGCGGACCATTTCGGTTTTGACTAAATAAAAAATTAATACCTGTGTGATTTCATGCCGACCCAAAATCGGGGACGATAATCGATACATGATCGAGAACCCGTCGATAACGCACATTTATTTCGAATTATTACGACGGACCGGCAATCATTACCGGGAAGATGACGTTCGCACACCGTCGCGCCGCTTGAAGGCGAACGCTTATTCCTGATCAAAATATTCAAGTTACAAATTTTTAAAAGCACCGTTACAATTCGGCGACGAATGAATTCGCATCAATAAAGTACGACGCAGTTACCGGCACATCGAATCCGAGATGACTCAAGATCTCCCCAAGTCCCTCCCTGTCATGCCGACGGGCAATCAATCCGTGCTTTCCAGCATGAAGCAGGACCATGCCTTCGTGGTATGGCTCACCGGTGTGTCCGGTGCCGGTAAATCGACGCTCTCGAATGTTCTGAAGGAACAACTCGATGCGCGCGGCCTTCGGACTTTTCTGCTGGACGGCGACCAGCTTCGCGAAGGATTGAATCGGGACCTTGGATTCAGCGACGCAGACCGCCACGAGAACATTCGTCGGACGGCCGAGGTCGCGCGCCTGATGGTGGATGCCGGGCTCGTCGTCATCGTCGCGCTGATCTCGCCGTTTCGGGAGGCCCGCGCCAACGCGCGCGCACGTTTTCCGCAGGGCATGTTTTTCGAAGTCTTCGTCGACGTTGCGCTGGATGTGGCGGAAGCGCGCGCCCCCAAAGGGCTCTACGCGCGGGCAAGGCAAGGGACCCTTCGGCAGTTCACCGGCATCGAATCGACCTATGAAAAACCGGTATCGCCCGACGTGCATGTGCGCACGGGCGAAGCAGGCCCGCTGGAATGCGTGCACGCGATCATGCGGAAATTGCCGTTGAACGGCTGATGCCCATCGTCGACCGTCGTCCGCCGCCCGTGATGAACCTCCCTCACCGCGAGCACCGTGCCATCGTCGGCCACCGCGATGCGACCTGATCGAGAATCAATCGACCTACTTCCCGCTCGGTGCGACTCACCGGCTGACGAACCCCGGCAAGATTCCGCTCGAGCTGATCGAGGTCCAGTCGGGCGCGTATCTCGGCGAAGACGACATCGTCCGCTTCGAGGACACCTACGGCCGCGCCGCGCGGTAAGCAACTCGACACCCGACGCGCGCGACGACCGGCCGGGCCGAAAACGGGCAGCACGCACCCGCGTCCTGCCCGTTTTTCATTCCGTCAACCAATGTCAGCCCGGTTGCCCGCCCCTCCCGGCTCAGGTTATAAAAGCGCCTCCCATTCCGGTGCATGCGCCGCCCTTTTACCCTTGACTTCGGAGAACGCATGATCGATCTCGCCACCGCCCAGCAATTCCTGATGACCCGCGGCCTCGACTTCGGCCTGAACCTCCTCGCCGCGGTCGTCTTGTGGTTCATCGGCCGCTGGGCAATCCGCATCGGTACCCGCCTGCTCGGCAAGGTCGTTCGCCGCAGCGGCAAGGTCGACCCGACGCTCACCGACTACCTGACCTCCGTCGTCGGCGTGCTGCTGACGATCCTGCTGATCCTCGCGATCCTGCAGATCTTCGGCGTGCAGACCACCTCGTTCGCCGCGCTGCTCGCCGGCCTCGGCCTCGCGATCGGCACGGCCTGGGGCGGCCTGCTCGCGCATTTCGCCGCCGGCGTGTTCATGCAGGTGCTGCGCCCGTTCAAGATCGGCGACGTGATCAGCGCGGGCGGCGTCACGGGCACCGTGAAGGAGCTCGGCCTGTTCGGCACGACGATCGTCACCGCCGACAACATCGTGACGATCGTCGGCAACAACAAGATCTTCTCGGACAACATCGCGAACTACAGCGCGACGCCGCACCGCCGCGTCGACCTCACCGCGAAGATCGCGAACAGCGTCGATGCGGTCGATGCGATCACCCGCCTGAAGGCGCAGATCCAGTTGGTTCCGAACGTGCTGAAAGTGCCGGCACCGGACATCGGCGTGCTGCAGTTCACGCCGGAAGGCCCGCTGCTGTTCGTGCGCCCGTCGACTCAGCCGGAGAACTACTGGCAGGTGTACTGCGACACCAACCGCGTGATCCTCGAAACGTTCCGCGACGCCGGTTATCCGACGCCGGAAACGCCGATCTCGCATCGCAACGCGTAACGGCAGCAGCGGCCAAACCGCACGAAAAAAAAGCGTGGCACCCGCCACGCTTTTCTCACTTCACCGAAACCAACGAACGCGCGCTCAGCGCCCGCCCGCCTTCGGCGCCTCATCCGACCGCCGCCCGCGCACGAGCTTCCACACCGCGCCGAGCGCGACCGGCACGATCGCCGCGCCGATCCCGACCAGCACGATCACGTTCAGGTACTGGCGGATGAACGGGATGTTGCCGAAGAAATAGCCGAGCAGCACGAGCAGCAGCACCCACACCAGCGCGCCGATCATGTTGAACAACTGGAAGCGCGCGACGCTCATCGACGACGCGCCCGCGACGAACGGCGCGAACGTGCGCACGACCGGAATGAAACGCGCGAGCACGATCGTCTTGCCGCCGTGCTTGTCGTAGAACGAGTGGGTCTTCTGCAGCGCGGCGCGATCGAGGAAGCGCTCGAGCACCGGAATATGCGTATTGAACACCTTCGGGCCGACCCAGCGGCCGATCAGGTAGTTCACGGTGTTGCCGGAGATCGCCGCGACGAGCAGCAGCACGATCAGCAGGCCGACGTTCATTTCGCCCGTCGCCGCGAACGCGCCGCCGATGAACAGCAGCGAATCGCCGGGGAGGAACGGAAAGACGACGAGCCCCGTCTCGCAGAACACGATCAGGAACAGGACGAGATAGACCCACGCGCCGTACTGCCGGATGAAATCGCCGAGGAAAGCGTCGATATGCAGGACAAGATTGACGAAATGAAGCAGCGTATCCAAATGCGATTCCTCGAAGGCGGTAGGGCCGGAACGGCCGGAACAGGCCAGGGATGGCCGAGGCGCCCGCCAGTCAAGGCGGCGCGTGCAACTGGGTGATGATACCGAAACTCCCTTAAGGCTCCGTGAAAAAACGTAACGGCCGCCCGCCCCGGCACGCGTTCGCGGCCTCGCTATAATTCGGCCATGTCCGATATCACCGAAACGGCCGCGGGCGCCGCGCCCGCCCCCGCCGCGCGCCCGCTGCGCGCGATCCAGCCCCTGCCCGACCAGCTGATCAGCCAGATCGCCGCCGGCGAGGTCGTCGAACGCCCGGCGTCGGTCGTCAAGGAACTGCTCGAGAACGCGATGGACGCCGGCGCGACGACGCTGCGCATCGTGCTGGAAGAAGGCGGCGTCAAGCGCATCTCGATCACCGACGACGGCTGCGGGATTCCGCCCGACGAACTGGCGCTCGCGCTGATGCGCCACGCGACCAGCAAGATCCGCTCGCTCGAGGAGCTCGAGGCGGTCGCGACGCTGGGTTTTCGCGGCGAAGCGCTCGCGTCGATCGCGTCGGTCGCCGAGATGTCGATCACGAGCCGCACGGCCGATGCCGCGCACGCGATGAAGATCGATGCGCAGACGGGCGTGCTGTCGCCCGCCGCCGGCTCGACCGGCACGACGATCGAGGTGCGCGAGCTGTACTTCAACACGCCCGCGCGGCGCAAGTTCCTGAAGAGCGAGCAGACGGAATTCGGCCACTGTCTGGAAATGATCCGCCGCGCGGCGCTTGCACGGCCGGACGTCGCGATCTCGGTGCTGCACAACGGCAAGGCCGTCGAGCACTGGAATGCGACCGAGCCCGCGCAGCGTGTCGCGAAGATCCTCGGCGACAGCTTCGCGACCGCGCACCTGCCGCTCGACGAGCAGGCCGGTCCGCTCGCCGTCTACGGTTGCGCCGGCCTGCCGACCGCGAGCCGCGGGCGCGCCGACCAGCAGTATTTCTTCGTGAACGGCCGCTTCGTGCGCGACAAGCTGCTGACTCACGCGGTGCGAGCGGCCTACGAGGACGTGCTGCACGGCGACCGTTACCCGTCGTACGTGCTGTTCCTCGACCTGCCGCCCGAAGCCGTCGACGTGAACGTGCATCCGTCGAAGATCGAAGTCCGGTTCCGCGATTCGCGCTCGATCCACCAGTACGTGTTCCATGCGGTGCAGCGTGCGCTCGCGCGCCACGCGGGCGCATCGCCGGAAACCACCGCGGGCGGCCATGCCGCGCATATCGAACCGGCGCCGCGCGGGCCGGCATCGTTCCTCGATACGCCGCTCGGCCAGGGCCCGAGCGCCGCGACCGGCGGCAGCGGTTTCTCGTCGCCGTCGTCTTCATCGTCGGCGGGCAACACGTGGATGCGCCAGGCGCGGATGACGCAGGGCACGCTGCCCGTCGCGCAGCCGCTCGCGCTCTACGACGCGCTGTTCGGCCGCAAGGACAGCGGCGCGGGCACGCCGGACGGCACGACGCTCATCGCCCGCGATTCGGCCGACGCACCGGTCGCGCCGCTGCCGGGCTTCGCCGCGTCGCCGCTCGCCGCCGGCGCGCACGACGAGCAGCCGCTCGGCTTCGCGCTCGGCCAGATCCACGGCATCTACGTGCTCGCGCAGAACGCGTACGGTCTCGTGATCGTCGACATGCATGCGGCGCACGAGCGGATCCTGTACGAGCAGTTCAAGAACGCCCTCGCCGATCGCTCGGTCGCCGTGCAGTCGCTGCTGCTGCCGATCTCGATGACGGCCACGCCGGTCGAGATCGGCACGGTCGAGGAAGAGCGCGACACGCTCGAATCGCTCGGCTTCGATCTCGCGGTGCTGTCGCCGACGACGCTCGCGATCCGCGCGGTGCCGGCGCTGCTGAAGGATGCGGACCTGCAGGCGCTCGCGCGCGCGGTGCTCGCCGACCTGCACGCGTTCGGCGGCTCGCGCGTGCTCACCGAGCGCCAGCACGAACTGCTCGGCACGCTCGCGTGCCACCACGCGGTGCGGGCGAACCGGCGCCTGACCCTCGACGAGATGAACGCGCTGCTGCGCCAGATGGAGGCGACCGAGCGCGCGGATCAGTGCAATCACGGCCGGCCGACCTGGTATCAGCTCACGCTGAACGATCTCGACCGTCTCTTCATGCGCGGGCAATGAGCGCTTCTTCGCCATCCAGCCCGACGACGATCGCCTGCCTGCTCGGCCCCACCGCTTCCGGCAAGACGGCCGCGGCGCTGGCACTCGCCGCGCGCCGCCCGATCGAGATCGTCAGCGTCGATTCGGCGCTCGTCTACCGCGACATGGATATCGGCACCGCGAAACCGTCGCACGACGAGCGCGCGAGCGTGCCGCATCACCTGATCGACATCATCGACCCGGCCGACGCGTATTCGGCCGCGGAATTCCGCGCGGACGCGCTGCGCCTGATCGGCGAGATCGTCGCGCGCGGCCGCACGCCGTTGCTGGCGGGCGGCACGATGCTGTACTACAAGGCGCTGACGCAAGGGCTCAACGATCTGCCGGGCGCCGACCCGGCGGTCCGCGCGACACTCGACGCCGACGCCGCGCGCGACGGCTGGCCCGCGCTGCACGCGCGGCTCGCACAGGTCGATCCCGACACGGCCGCGCGGCTCGCGCCGAACGATTCCCAGCGGATCCAGCGCGCACTGGAAATCTTCATGCTGAGCGGGCAGCCGATGTCGGCGCTGCTCGCCGCGCCGCGCCGCACGGACGATGCGGCCGCCGCGTACCGCTTCGTGCCGGTCGCGCTCGAGCCGTCGGATCGCGCGGTGCTGCACGCGCGGATCGCGCAGCGCTTCGACGCGATGCTCGACGCGGGCTTCATCGACGAAGTCGAACGACTGCGGCGCCGCGACGATCTCCATCCCGATCTGCCGTCGATGCGCTGCGTCGGCTACCGGCAGGCGTGGGAGTTCCTAGACGGCGATACCGACTACCGAACGATGCGCGACAAGGGCATCTTCGCGACACGCCAGCTGTGCAAACGCCAGATCACGTGGCTGCGCGCGATGCCGGAGCGGATCGTGGTGGACTGCATCGCGCCGGATTCGACGGCCCGCGCCCTCGACGCGCTCGAACGCGTCCTCGACGGCCGTACGCCGGGCTGACGCGTCAGCCCGCCCGACGCGCCGCCAGGCGCGCGCGGGCGCCGTCGACGATCCACGTGCCGCCCTTGCTGGCCGGGGCGCGCCCGGCGAACGCGCCGCGGGCGTCCGCGTAAGCGTGGGCATGTGCCGCCGCGCTCAGCCCGCGAGCGTCACGAGATTCGCATCGCGCACGAGCTGCCAGCGGCCGCCGGCCTTGCGGAAGATCGTCAGCGTATGGCCCGAGCGGTGGATCGTCTCGCCGCCCGGCGGCGTCGCGTCGATCTCGAGGAAATTGCGCATGTACGCCCAGTCGCCGATCACGCACAGCTCGTCGATCCGGTAGCGGCCGTCGACCTTCGGAGCGTGCTCCGCACCCGCGTTCGCTTCGCGCGACGCGGCCGCGAACGCCGCCTTGTCGAACGGCGGCTTGCCGGCCACCATGAAGATCGCGTCGTCGGCGATCAGGTCGAGCACGGTCGCCAGATCGCCCCGCCGACTCGACACGAACCAGTTTTCCACGAGCTCGCGGATCGCGCGTTCATCTTCGGTCATCGTCGTCCCTCCTTCATCGGCGCGCGTCCGACCGCACGCGGCGCCCGAAAAAAAGCCGCCCGGATCGATTCCGGGCGGCTTTCCGTACTGCATTCTGCTGCTTGCCGTGCGTCAGACCACGACCGTCTGCGCCTCGCCTTCGCGGGTCGCACGCACGGTGCCGATCTTCCACACCTGTTCGCCGGCGGCGGTCAGGTCGGCGATCGCTGCATCGGCATCGGCCGCCGAGACGATCACGGCCATGCCGATCCCGCAGTTGAACACGCGGTGCATTTCCGCGTCGGCGACGCCGCCGTGCTCCTGCAGCCACTTGAACAGCGGCGGCAGCGGCCACGCGTGCTGGTCGAGCTCGGCGGTGAGGCCTTCGCGCAGCACGCGCGGGATGTTCTCGACGAGGCCGCCGCCCGTGATGTGCGCCATGCCCTTCACCGTCAGCTTCTGCATCAGCGCGAGCAGCGGCTTCACGTAGATGCGCGTCGGGGCCATCAGCGCGTCGGCCAGCGAGCGGCCGTGGAAATCCGCCGACAGATCGGGATTCGCGCGCTCGATGATCTTGCGCACGAGCGAGAAGCCGTTCGAGTGGATGCCGCTCGATGCGAGGCCGAGCACCACGTCGCCCTCGGCAATCGTGCTGCCGTCGATGATCTTGCTCTTCTCGACCGCGCCGACCGCGAAGCCGGCCAGATCGTATTCGCCGTCCGGGTACATGCCCGGCATTTCGGCCGTCTCGCCGCCGATCAGCGCGCAGCCCGACAGTTCGCAGCCCTGCGCGATGCCCTTGACGACGGTTGCGGCCGTGTCGACGTCGAGCTTGCCGCACGCGAAGTAGTCGAGGAAGAACAGCGGCTCGGCGCCTTGCACGAGGATGTCGTTCACGCTCATCGCGACGAGATCCTGGCCGACGGTGTCGTGTTTGTTCAGATGAAAGGCCAGCTTGAGCTTGGTGCCCACGCCGTCGGTGCCCGATACGAGCACGGGCTCCTTGTACTTCTTCGGCACTTCGAACAGCGCGCCGAACCCGCCGATGCCGCCGAGCACGCCGTCGCGCAGGGTTTTCTTCGCAAAAGGCTTGATCTTGTCGATGAGCGCGTCGCCTGCGTCGATGTCGACACCTGCGTCGCGATAGGACAGACCCTGAGCGTCGGGAGCGGATTTCGGAGGATTCATGGGGGAATGCGAGAAGGTCGGTAAAATGCGATTTTACCCGAAGCCGGCCCGTTGGCCGGAATTCCCAGCACCGAATCGTCAGGGATTGCATCTTGGTCAACACGTCCCCGTTTTCATCGCCGGGCGAAGCGCGCCGAAACCCGCGCCGCGCCGTGCGTACGGTCGCGCGTGAAGCCAGCCGGGGCGCTTTCCCCCGCGCGTGCCCGGCGTACGGCACGCGTTTTTTCAACCGACCCGCATTGTGACTGCTGTGTCCCGTCAACTGACGCTCGATCTCGGCACGCCGCCGCCCGCCACGTTCGACAACTTCATCATGAGCGACGAGAACGACGAGCTCGTCACGCGCCTGCAGAAGCTCGATCTCGCGCTCGCGGCCGGCCCCGTGCCGGACCGGTCGTTCTATATCTGGGGCGAGCCCGGCAGCGGCCGCACCCACCTGCTGCAGGCGCTCGTGAGCGACGCGTCGTACGGCTATGCGCGCTACCTGACGCCGCAGAGCCCGCTCGGCGCGTTCACGTTCGACCCGCGCATCGGCATCTATGCGATCGACGACTGCGACCGGATGAGCGACACGCAGCAGGTCGCGCTGTTCAACCTGTTCAACGAAGTGCGCGCCCACCCGTCGAGCGCGTTCGTCGCGGCGGGCCCGGCGGCGCCGCTCGCGCTCGACGTGCGCGAGGATCTGCGCACGCGCCTCGGCTGGGGGCTCGTGTTCCACCTGTCGCCGCCGTCCGATGCCGGCAAGATCGCCGTGCTCAAGCTCGCGGCGAAGGAGCGCGGGATCGCGCTCACCGACGACATCGCTGCATACCTGCTGACCCATTTCCGCCGCGACATGCCGAGCCTGATGGCCTTGCTCGACGCGCTCGACCGCTTCTCGCTCGAGCAGAAACGCGCGGTCACGCTGCCGCTGCTGCGCCGGATGCTCGCGCGTCCCGGCGACGACATCACACCACCGGGCACGGGCCCGAACCGCTTCGAGTAAAATGCGCTTCCATGACCAATCTGGCACTCTTTGACCTCGACCACACGCTGATTCCGACCGATAGCGACCACGAATGGGGTCGCTTCATGGTGAAGCTCGGCATCGTCGACGCGGAAAGCTTCTCGCGTCGGAACGACCAGTTCTTCGCCGATTACAAGGCCGGCCAGCTCGACATCCACGCGTACCTGTGCGCGATGCTCACGCCGCTCGCGAAGTATTCGCGCGCACAGCTCGCCGAATGGCACGAGCAGTACATGCACGAGGTGATCCGCCCCGCGATGACGCCCGCCGCGCTCGAACTCGTGCGCAAGCATCTCGATGCGGGCGACCTGTGCTGCGTCGTGACGGCCACCAACGAATTCATCACGCGCCCGATCGCGACCGCGTTCGGCGTCGACACGCTGATCGCGTGCGAGGTCGAAACGACCGACGGGCATCCCGATTCGCCGTACACGGGCCGGCCGACCGGCACGCCGAGCTATCGCGAAGGCAAGATCGTGCGCACCGAAGCGTGGCTCGCGTCGCTCGGCAAGCACTGGGACGACTTCGAACACAGCTATTTCTACAGCGACTCGCACAACGACATCCCGTTGCTCGAGAAAGTCACCGACCCGATCGCGACCAACCCCGACGACACGCTGCGTGCGCATGCAAGCAACCGCGGCTGGCGCATCCTGGATCTCTTCTGAACGTCGTGATCAAAAAATTCATTCGCAAGCTGCTCGGACAGGACGAAATCGAGCAAACGCCCCCCTCCGCGGCCCCGGCCGACGAAGCGGCCCCTGCTGTCCCGCGCGCCCCGAAGGGCGCCCGCGGCGGCGGCGCGAGGAAATCGCGCAGCAACCATGAGCCGACCGTCGTGCCGGCCAGCGTGCACGGCATCAACCCGGCGCTGATCTCGAAGAACGCGGTGCGCGTGACCGACACGCTGCAGCAAGCGGGCTTTCGCGCGTTCATCGTCGGCGGCGCGGTGCGCGACCTGCTGCTCGGCATCGCGCCGAAGGACTTCGACGTCGCGACCGACGCGACGCCGACCGAGGTGCAGCGCCTGTTCCGCCGCGCGCGCCTGATCGGCCGCCGCTTCCAGATCGTCCACGTGCAGTTCGGCCAGGAACTGATCGAGGTATCGACGTTCCGCGCGCTGGTCGACGCGCCGCCCGAGGCGGCCTCGGCCGCGGCCGGGCCGCCGAGGCGCCTGAAGCGCGACGAACTCGATCGCCGCACGCACGCGGTCGATGCGAGCGGCCGCGTGCTGCGCGACAACGTGTGGGGCGAGCAGCACGAAGACGCCGCGCGCCGCGACTTCACGATCAACGCGATGTACTACGACCCGTCGACGCAGACGGTGCTCGACTATCACGACGGGATGGCCGACATACGCGCCCGCCTGTTGCGGATGATCGGCGATCCGGCCACCCGCTTCCGCGAGGATCCGGTGCGGATGCTGCGCGTCGTGCGCTTCGCGGCGAAACTCGATTTCGAGATCGAACCGCATACGCGCGAGCCGATCCATTCGCTCGCCGACCTGATCAACAACGTGCCGGCCGCACGCCTGTTCGACGAAATGCTGAAGCTGCTGCTGTCGGGGCACGCACTCGCGTGCCTGCAGCGGCTGCGCAAGGAAGGCCTGCATCACGGGCTGCTGCCGTTGCTCGACGTCGTGCTCGAACAGCCGCAGGGCGAGAAATTCATCACGCTCGCGCTGAACAACACCGACGCGCGCGTGCGTGCCGGCAAGCCGGTGTCGCCGGGCTTCCTGTTCGCGACGCTGCTGTGGCACGACATGCGCCAGCGCTTCGAGCAGTACACGGCCGAGGGCGAAATCCCGGTGCCGGCGCTCCATCGCGCGATGGACGACGTGCTCGACATGCAGACCGAGAAACTCGCGATCCACAAGCGTTACTCGGCCGACATGCGCGAGATCTGGGGCCTGCAGTTGCGCCTCGAGAAACGCTCGGGCCGCAGCGCGATGCGGCTGCTGGAACACCAAAGGTTTAGAGCGGGGTATGATTTCCTCCTGTTACGCTGCGAATCCGGCGAGCTCGATATGGAAGTCGGACAGTGGTGGACGGATTTCATCGAAGGCGACGCGGCCGCTCGCGAGGCATTGCTCACGCAGGGCGGCTCGAAGGAAAAATCGCCCCGCAAGCGGCGCCGCCGCGGCGGTGCGCGAAACCGCAATCCGGGTGAAGGTGCCGCCGAGCAGGCGCCGGATACCGCGGGCGGTACCGCGAGCGGTTCCGACGACTGACGCGTGCGCCGGCGAACGACGTAGGAAGTGATGCCATGACGGTTGCATATATCGGATTGGGGGCGAATCTCGGCGATGCGCGCCAGACCCTGAAGGACGCGGTGGTGTGCCTCGCGCAGCAGCGCACCATCTCGATCCTCGGCAAGTCGAGCCTGTATCGTACGGCGCCGTTCGAAGCGGGCGGCGACGACTACTACAACTGCGTCGTCAAGCTCGACACGACGCTGTCGGCCCGCGAGTTGCTCGCGCTCTGCCAGAAGATCGAACATCACTTCGGCCGCGAGCGCCCGTATCGCAATGCGCCGCGCACGCTCGACCTCGACATCCTGCTGTTCGGCGCCGATTCGATCGACGAACCCGACCTGATCGTCCCGCACCCGCGCCTCACCGACCGCGCGTTCGCGCTCGTACCGCTCGTCGAAATCGAGCCGGCGCTCGACATCCCCGCGCGCGGCCGTGCCGACGCGTTTCTCGCCGCCGTCGCGGATCAGCGCGTCGAAAAGGTGCAGACCTGCCAGTGCCTGATGCAGAAGGCGCTCGCTGCCGGCGAAGACGCCGACAAGACCCGTTGCCGATGAACTCGACTCCGCTGACCGTCACCGCGCCCGACCTGCGCGCCCCGCACCGCTATCTCGTGATCGAAGGGCCGATCGGCGTCGGCAAGACGACGCTCGCGCGCCTGCTCGCCGAGCGCTGGTCGATGCAGACGCTGCTCGAACGCCCGCAGGACAACCCGTTCCTCGAACGTTTCTATCGCGACACCGCGCGCTATGCGCTGCCCGTCCAGCTGTCGTTCGCGCTGCAGCGCGCGCAGCAGGCGCGCGAGCTGATCGGTGCGCTCGACACGGGCCGGCCCGTCATCGCCGATTTCATGCCGCAGAAGAACGACATCTTCGCGCGGCTGAACCTGCCGGAAGACGAGTGGCAGCTGTATCGCTCGGTCGCCACGCACGTCGACGTGCCGCAGGCGCCGTCGCCCGATCTCGTCGTCTATCTGCAGGCCAGCCCCGAAGTGCTGTTCTCGCGCATCCAGAAGCGCGGGATGCCGATGGAACTGCAGATCAGCGACGCATACCTGCGCTCGCTCGTCGACGCGTACAACGAATTCTTCTATCACTACGACCGCACGCCGGTGCTGACGGTCGCGGCCGAACACCTGAACCCGCTGGATTCCCCCGAGGATCTCGCCCTGCTGGTCGAGCGCATCGAGACGATGCGCGGCCGCAAGGAATTCTTCGTCAAGGGCGAGACGACGCGCTGACGCGTCTCGCCGCTGTTTTTACCCATCGATCCGGATTCCCCATGACCTATCTCCAGGAATCGAGCCGGCCTGCCGTGACCGTGCCGAAACTGCAGGCGATGCGCGACGCCGGCGAGAAGATCGCGATGCTGACCTGCTACGACGCGAGCTTCGCGGCGCTGCTCGACCGCGCGGGCGCCGACGTCCTGCTGATCGGCGATTCGCTCGGCAACGTGCTGCAAGGGCACACCACCACCCTGCCCGTCACGCTCGACGACATCGCATATCACACCGCTTGCGTCGCACGCGCGCAGCCGCGCACGCTGATCGTCGCGGACCTCCCATTCGGCACGTACGGCACGCCCGCCGACGCGTTCGCGAGTTCGGTCAAGCTGATGCGCGCCGGCGCGCAGATGGTCAAGCTCGAAGGCGGCGAATGGCTCGCCGACACCGTGCGCTTCCTGGTCGAACGCGCGGTGCCCGTGTGCGCGCACGTCGGCCTGACGCCGCAATCGGTGCATGCGTTCGGCGGCTTCAAGGTGCAGGGCAAGACCGAAGCCGGCGCCGCGCAATTGCTGCGCGACGCGCGCGCGATCGAGGACGCGGGCGCGCAGCTCGTGGTGCTCGAGGCCGTGCCGACGCTCGTCGCGTCCGAAGTCACGCACATGCTGCGCATTCCGACGATCGGCATCGGCGCGGGGGCGGACTGCTCGGGCCAGGTGCTGGTGCTGCACGACATGCTCGGCATCTTTCCCGGCAAGCGGCCGCGCTTCGTCAAGGACTTCATGCAGGGCCAGCCGAATATTCAGGCGGCGGTCGAAGCGTATGTGCGCGCGGTGAAGGACGGCTCGTTCCCGGGAGCGGAGCATACGTTCTGACGTAACGGGCTGGATGTAGAAAAACGCGGCGCCCCACAAAGGGCGCCGCGTTTTTTATTGGAATACCACGTTGCCGAAGGCCAGCGGCAGCGAATGTTCGGACACACGGCCCGAATCGTCATCGCATCATTTCAACACCGCGTCGAGCGCGCCGCGCAGTGCGTTGGTCAGCAGCAGCGCCTGCGCCCGCGCGAGATCGTCACGAGTCACGACGCGCTCCACCGCGCCGAATGCGGGATCGTCGAGCAGCACACCGCGCATCACGCCGGGCAGCACGCCGCACGACAATGGTGGCGTCACCCATCGACCGTCGAGCTTCACGAACAGATTCGAGCGCCCGCCTTCCGTCACCTCGCCACGCTCGTTGACGAACAGCATGTCGAACCCGCCGAGCGCCTCCGCCGCCTGCCACGCACGGTCGTATTCAGCGCGGCGCGTCGTCTTGTGCAGCAGCAGCGCGTCGTTCGCGCGGGTCGGCGCGAAGCCGTGCGCGGAGGCCAGCAGCACGCCGACGGGCCCCGGCGGCAACGGCTTGAGCGGCGCCGCGACGATCTCGATCGTGCCGTCCTTCGCCAATGCGAGCTTCATCCGGTACGCGCCGTCGCCGTCGAGCGCCACGCAGCGTGTGTCGATCTCGCGACGCAACGCGTCGGCATCGAAGCGAAAGCCGAACGCATCCGCGCTGCGTTGCAGCCGCGCGAGATGGCGATCGAGATGGCGAATCCCGTCCACCCGCGTGGCGGCCGTCGTTTCGAACAGCTGGAAGCCAGGGTCAGCATCCGTCAGGAATCGCGCTTTCAATTCGCACTCCGCATATTCATCGGCCGCGACGCTGTCGAGCACGATGCCCGCACCGACGCCCATCGTGCCGCGCCGCCGGCCGGCAGCGGCCGTTGCCGCGTCGCGCGTGGCGATCGTCCCGGCAGCATCGGCTGCGAGCGCATCGAGCGTCAGCGTCCGGATCGCGACCGACAGGCAGAAATCGCCGCAACCGGCCGCGCCGCCGGGCGTCGCCGCGCCGACGGATACAGCCTCATCCTTCGGCGCGTCGAGCCAGCCGATCGCACCGGTATACAGCCCGCGCGGCGTGGACTCGATCGTATCGATCAGCTGCATCGTCTTGTACTTCGGCGCGCCCGTGATCGACCCACAAGGAAACAGCGCGCGCAGCATCTGCGCGAACGTCGTGCCGTCGCGCCAGCCGGCTTCGACCGTCGACGTCATCTGCCACACCGACGCATACGGCTCGACCGAGAACAACGCCGGCACCTTGACCGTCCCCGTGCGCGCGATCCGCGACACGTCGTTGCGCAGCAGGTCGACGATCATCACGTTTTCCGCGCGGTTCTTCGGGTCGTTCGCGAGGAATGCCGCTGCCTCGGCGTCGCGTTGCGGATCGCCCGAACGCGGCGCGGTGCCCTTCATCGGCCGCGCGCGCAGCACGTCGCCGTGCCGCTCGACGAACAGCTCCGGCGAACACGACACGACCCACGCGCCGTCCGGCAGCGCGATCAGCGCGCCGTACCGCACCGGCTGGCGCGCGCGAAGCCGCCGGTACAGCGCGAGCGGCGTGCCGAACACGTCGAAATGCAGCCGGTACGTGTAATTGACCTGATACGAATCGCCCGCGCGCAGCGCGTCGTGCACCGCGGCGATCGCCGCGTCGAACGCATCGCGCGACACGCTCTTCGCGACATGCGCGACGCCCGCGATCGACGGCGTGCCGCCGCCGTCCTGCTGCGCGAGCCACGCGTCGACGTCGTTGCGCGACAGCCGCTCGCAGCGCGCATACAGCAAAAAGCGCAGCGGGGCATGGCCCGGCTGCGCCCGTTGCAGATTGCGTCCGAATTCGTAATCGCCGACGACGACCGCATGCAGCCCGTCGCGCAAATCCTGCGCGAGCGCCGCGTCGACGGCGTCGAGCTGCGCCGGGTCCGTGCACACGCGTTCGCGCACGAAGCCCGAATACAAACGACTCGACCGCGAGGACGCGGTCGAGTCGCAATCGTCCAAGAGCGCGAACGACGCGCTCTCGTTGCCTTCAGTCATGCCGTTACTCGAAGAAGCTCTTCACCCGATCGAACCAGCTCTTGCTCTGCGGGCTGTGACGCGCGCCGCCCTCGGCCAGCGACTTCTCGAACTGCTTGAGCAGGTCGCGCTGGTGGTCGGTCAGCTTCACGGGCGTCTCGACCTGCACGTGCACGTACAGATCGCCCGCAATGCTCGAACGCAGCCCCTTGATGCCCTTGCCGCGCAGGCGGAACGTCTTGCCCGACTGCGTGCCTTCCGGCACCGGGAACGACGCACGGCCGGCCAGCGTCGGCACCTCGATCTCGCCGCCGAGTGCGGCGGTCGTGAACGGAATCGGCATCTGGCAGTGGAGATCGTCGCCGTCGCGTTCGAACACCGCGTGCGGCTTGATGTGGATCTCGACGTACAGATCGCCCGGCGGCCCGCCGTTGATGCCCGGCTCGCCGTTGCCGGCCGAGCGGATCCGCATCCCGTCGTCGATGCCGGCCGGGATCTTCACTTCGAGCGTCTTGGTTTCCTTCACCTTGCCCGACCCGTGGCAATGCACGCACGGCTCGGGGATGTAGGTGCCGGTGCCATGGCACTTCGGGCAGGTCTGCTGGATGCTGAAGAAGCCCTGCGACATGCGCACCGTGCCCTGGCCGTGACAGGTCGGGCAGGTTTCCGGCTTCGTGCCGGGCTTCGCGCCCGACCCGTGGCAGACTTCGCACGACACCCAGCTCGGCACGCGGATCTGCGTGTCGTAGCCGTGCGCAGCCTGCTCGAGCGTGATTTCCATGCTGTAGCGCAGGTCGGCGCCGCGGTACACCTGCGGGCCGCCGCGGCCGCCGCGCGCGGCACCGCCCGCGGCCTGACCGAAGATGTCGCCGAAGATGTCGCCGAATGCATCGGCGAAGCCGCCGAAGCCCTGCGCGCCCGCACCGCCCATGTTCGGATCGACGCCCGCGTGGCCGTACTGGTCGTACGCGGCCCGCTTCTGACCATCCGACAGCATTTCATAGGCTTCCTTCGCCTCCTTGAAATGCTCCTCCGCATCCTTGCTGTCCGGATTGCGGTCAGGGTGATACTTCATCGCAAGCTTGCGATATGCCTTCTTGATTTCGTCGTCGCTCGCATTCTTCGCGACGCCCAGAACCTCGTAGTAATCCCGTTTCGCCATATCGATTCACTGTGCCGCCACGCATCGCGCACGCGGCGGCTCCTTTCGCCCGCAGTAAAGTCTCTCGACTCGTCTGGCGCTGCACCGTCCGTGGACGGCTCGCGCAGCACCCGCCAAAAAACAAATGTGCCCGGAGGGCCGCAAGGCCCGCCAGGCGTGGAGTCGATCCGGCCATCCGGAAGGAAAGACAGACCGCTTGTCAGCCGCGCCGCGCGCGTTTCGCGCGCGGCGTGCGGTGCCATGGCAACCCGGCTTAGTCCTTCTTCACTTCCTTGAACTCGGCGTCGACGACGTCGTCGGCAGCCTGTTGCGCACCACCCGCGTGGGCCGCGCCTTCCGCAGCACCCGCCGCGCCGGCCGCACCCGCCTGCTGGGCCTGCATGTCGGCGTACATCTTCTCGCCGAGCTTCTGCGACACCTTGCCGAGCTCCTCGACCTTCGCGTCGATCGCAGCCTTGTCGGCCGACGTGTCCTTCAGCGCTTCCTCGAGCGACTTCAGCGCCGCTTCGATCGCTTCCTTCTCGCCCGCGTCCAGCTTGTCGCCGTACTCGGTCAGCGCCTTCTTCGTGCTGTGGACCAGCGCGTCGCCCTGGTTGCGCGAATCGGCCAGCTCGCGCAGCTTGTGGTCTTCCGCTGCGTTCGCTTCCGCGTCCTTGATCATCTGGTCGATCTCGGCCTCGGACAGGCCCGAGTTCGCCTTGATCGTGATCTTGTTTTCCTTGCCGGTCGCCTTGTCCTTCGCGCCGACGTGCAGGATGCCGTTCGCGTCGATGTCGAAGGTCACTTCGATCTGCGGCACGCCGCGCGGTGCCGGCGGGATGCCTTCGAGGTTGAACTCGCCGAGCAGCTTGTTGCCCGCCGCCATTTCGCGTTCGCCCTGGAACACCTTGATCGTCACGGCGCCCTGGTTGTCGTCGGCCGTCGAATACACCTGAGCGTGCTTCGTCGGGATCGTCGTGTTCTTGTTGATCATCTTCGTCATCACGCCGCCGAGCGTCTCGATGCCGAGCGACAGCGGGGTCACGTCGAGCAGCAGCACGTCCTTGCGGTCGCCCGACAGCACCTGGCCCTGGATCGCCGCACCAACGGCGACGGCTTCGTCCGGGTTCACGTCACGGCGCGGATCCTTGCCGAAGAACTCCTTCACCTTCTCCATGACCTTCGGCATGCGCGTCTGGCCGCCGACGAGGATCACGTCGTCGATGTCCGACACCTTGACGCCCGCGTCCTTGATCGCGATGCGGCACGGTTCGATCGTGCGCTCGACGAGGTCTTCCACCAGCGCTTCCAGCTTCGCGCGGGTGATCTTCAGGTTCAAGTGCTTCGGGCCCGATGCGTCCGCCGTGATGTACGGCAGGTTGATTTCGGTCTGCTGACCCGACGACAGCTCGATCTTCGCCTTTTCGGCGGCTTCCTTCAGGCGCTGCAGCGCGAGCACGTCCTTCGACAGGTCGACGCCCTGCTCCTTCTTGAACTCGCCGATGATGTAATCGATGATGCGCTGGTCGAAGTCCTCGCCGCCGAGGAACGTGTCACCGTTGGTCGACAGCACTTCGAACTGCATTTCGCCGTCGACGTCCGCGATCTCGATGATCGACACGTCGAACGTGCCGCCGCCGAGGTCGTACACGGCGATCTTGCGGTCGCCCTTCTCGACCTTGTCGAGACCGAACGCGAGCGCGGCTGCCGTCGGCTCGTTGATGATCCGCTTGACTTCGAGGCCCGCGATACGGCCGGCGTCCTTGGTCGCCTGGCGCTGGCTGTCGTTGAAGTACGCCGGCACCGTGATCACGGCTTCCGTGACCGGCTCGCCGAGGTAATCTTCGGCCGTCTTCTTCATCTTGCGCAGCACTTCAGCCGACACCTGCGGCGGCGCGAGCTTTTCGCCGTGCGCTTCGACCCATGCGTCGCCGTTGTCGGCCTTGATGATCGTGTACGGCATCAGGCCGATGTCCTTCTGGACTTCCTTCTCTTCGAAACGGCGGCCGATCAGGCGCTTCACGGCGAACAGCGTGTTCTTCGGGTTGGTCACCGACTGGCGCTTGGCCGGCGCGCCGACGAGAACTTCGTTGTCGTCCATGTACGCGATGATCGACGGCGTGGTGCGCGTGCCTTCCGAGTTCTCGATGACCTTGACCTGGTTGCCTTCCATGATGGCGACGCACGAGTTCGTGGTGCCGAGGTCAATACCGATGATCTTTCCCATTTTTCCTAATCTCCAGAAATGCTTGTTTGCTGCACGAAACGCCGCGTTTTTAGGCGGTTTCGCACGCCAGAATTCAACTCTGTTCCCGAAATGCGTCCGTCCGATCCGTTTTCAAGACCCGACGAGCGATGCGGATATTAAATTTTTTCAATCGCCGCCGGCTAGCGGATCGTGCGGGCCGCCGACGCCCTCGCCGGGCGACGCACCCGCCGCTGCGTCGATCTTCGCGCGTGCCGCCGCGACGGCGGCCTCGAACTGCGCGAGGCCATGCCAGCCCGTCGCGCGGCCCAGCCGCTTGCCGCGGTGGAAGAAGAACCACGTCGGCACGCCGTGCAGCCCGAAGCGGCGCCCCAGCTGATGGTGTTCGTACACGTTGCAATGGAACCACTTCAGGCCCAGCGCGCGGATCGCGTCGGGCTGGGCGAGCATCGCCTTCTTCGCGATCTCGCAGTTGAAGCAGTCGACGCCCCAGAAGAACACCACCGCGAGCGCTTCGCCCGCGCCGTCGACGGCCGCGTCGAACGTGCCGGCGTCGAGCGCCTGCATGTCGAACGCGTCGAACGCGGCCGGATCGACGCCGGCGGGCACCATGGCGGCCGCCTTACTTCGGCTGGGCGACGGTGACGAGCGCCGGGCGCAGCACGCGGTCGGCGATCATGTAGCCCTTTTGCAGCACCGTGACGACGGTGTTCGGTTCCTGCTCGGCCGGCACCATCGAAATGGCCTGGTGCTGATGCGGATCGAACTTCTCGCCGACCGGGTTGATCGCGACGACGCGACCCTTCTCGAGCGCGCTCGTCAGCTGGCGCAGCGTCAGCTCGACGCCTTCGCGCACCTTCGCGATGTCGCCGGAGGTATCGCCGACGGCCGCTTCCAGGCTGTCCAGCACGGGCAGCAGGTGTTCCGCGAAGCTCTCGATCGCGAACTTGTGCGCCTTCGACACGTCGTCCTGCGCGCGGCGGCGCACGTTCTCGGTCTCGGCCTTCGCCCGCAGGAAGCTTTCCTGGAGCTCGGCGACCTTGGCTTGAGCCTCCGCGAGCGCCGCGTCGGCGGCTTCGGCGGCGGGTGCGGCGCCTTGCGCCGCCTGCTTCTCGCTGCCGATGTCTTCGGCCGATGGGGTAGCCGGGTTCTCTTGCGTGTTTTCCATGTCGCTGAAAGTCGATTAGAGGTTGAAGCCAAATCGGCCACCGCCGGACGTATACCCGGCGGCACCGCACATTGTTGGTGCAAATAAGGGCGAAAACTGCGGTTTCAAGAGGGTCATTCGCCGGCATTCGCCAATGCCGCGAAACAACCGCGCGGTTTCCGGGGCAGGCGTCGCATAGTGCGCCGGATCGGGCGAAACGGCCTGTAACAACGCTTACCCAGCAAGTACTAGCTCCGCACAGGTCCGCTGCACTACACTCCACTCAAGCGTCGGAAAAGCGTGTTTACCCTAGCTGACCGCCGCCTGACATCCACCTGGCGCCGTTTTCACCCTTGTTCTCGAGGGGAGTACCGTGAAACTGACCTTTGCGATATCGGTGGTCGCGCTGGTACTCATTGCCGGCACCACCACCATCTGCCTGTCGGGAGCCGTCACCGACCGCACGACCGAATACGGAAGCGCGCGGGCGACGTTCGACCAGATGTTCAGCTCCCACCAGAAAATCTGTCGATGATGCGCCGGTCGCGCTTCGTCGGCCGGCCGTGCAGTTCGGCCGCCGGCTCGCGATACGTGCGGCGCCGCTCCAGTTCGGCGAGCCGCGCGGCCCGTCCCGCTTCCGTTTCCTCGTAGAGCGTCTGCGCGACGCTCGCGGGCCCGCGCACGTCGCACACGCCAAGCACGGCAATGTGCCAGACGATGCCGTCGATCGCAATCTCGACCTCGTCGCCCACCCGCACGTCCTTCGCCGGCTTGACCGCCGCGCCGCCGATTCTCACGTGCCCCTTGTCGACCGCATCGGTCGCGAGCGAGCGCGTCTTGAAGAACCGGGCCGCCCACAGCCATTTGTCGATGCGCAGCTTCGCGCCCGGTTCCGTGGAAATCTTGTAGTTCATGTCAGCCTCCGCCGGGCCGCCCCAAGGGGGTTGACCGCCCCCTCGGGGGGCGCCTTGCATGGGACCGGCGTAAGCACTGAAGTGCCTACTCCGGTCGACAGCGAACGAAGTGAGCGTGGGGTTCGTTTCATGTCAGCCTCCGCCGGGCCGGCCCGAGGAGGCTGACTGCCCCCTCGGAAAACAGCGAACGAAAAGCGCGTGGAGATCGTTTCATCTCAACCTACCGTTTCGGGCTGCGCGGCCTTGACGGGCCAGCCCTGCAGATTCTCCGCGACGATCTCGCCGATCGCGCCGATCCACGCGGACGCACCGTTCAGACACGGAATGCGGTGGAAGGTCTTGCCGCCGCCGGCGAGGAACTCGTCGCGCACTTCCATGCCGATTTCCTCGATCGTCTCCAGGCAATCGGCCGTGAAGCCGGGGCAGAACACGTCCGCCCGCCGCACGCCGGCCTCGCCGAATTCGCGCAACGTCGGCGCGGTGTACGGCTGCAGCCATTCGGCCTCGCCGAAGCGCGACTGGAACGTGACGCGGCATTCGGTACCCGACAGCCCGAGCGCGGCCATCAGCAACGCGCCCGTCTGCTGGCACTGGTCGTGATACGGATCGCCCAGGTCGAGCGTGCGCTTCGGCACGCCGTGGAAACTCAGCACCAGCTTGTCGCCGGCCGCGAAATCGGGCCGGCCGTGCTGCGCCCAGTACTGGCGCACCTGCTCGGCCAGCGCATGGATATAGGCCGGATGGTCGGCGTAGTGCCGCACGGTACGCACTTCCGGCTGATTGCGCATGCGCGCGAGCGCGTCGAACGCGGCATCGAACGCGGTGGCCGTGGTCGACGCCGAGTATTGCGGATACATCGGCATCAACAGCACGCGCTCGACGCCCGCGCGCTTGAACTGCGCGAGCGCGTGCGAAATGTTCGGGCTGCCGTAGCGCATCGCGTAGTCGACCATCACGTGATAGCCGTTCGACACGAGCAGATGCCGCACGCTGTCGGTCTGACGCTCGGTGTACACGCGCAGCGGCGAGCCCTCGGGCATCCAGACGGCCGCGTATTTCTTCGCGGACGCGCGGCCGCGCAGCGGCAGGATCAGCGTGCGCAGCAGCACCTGCCAGACGGCCTGCGGGATTTCGACGACCCGCGGATCCGACAGGAATTCGGCCAGGTAGCGCCGCACCGCGCGCGGCGTGGGCGCGTCGGGCGTGCCTAGATTGATCAGCAGCACACCGATGCGATGGGCGGCCGCGACGCTCGAAGGCGGCTCAAGATCGAAACGCATGGGCAAGAACGTGCTCGGGGCACGGGACCGGACGGCCCTTGATTATAGCGGGCCGCCCCGTGCCGTTCGGCCGACTGTCGCCGCAAGCGGCGCCGCGGCACGATAGCGGGGCGGGATCGGGCTGGCGATTGTCGGACATTCGCCGGCCATTCGCCGGCCATTCGCCGGCCATCCGCCGGCCATTCGCCGGCCATCCGCCGGCAATTCGCCGGCGATCGCGGGTTATTGCTGGCTCAGCGTCAGCGACAGCAGGCGCGCGGTGATGTCGACGATCGGTATCACGCGGTTGTACGCCATGCGGGTCGGGCCGATCACGCCGAGCGTGCCGACGATCTGCCCGTTCACCTCGTACGGCGCGGTGACGACGCTCATTTCCTCGATCGGCACGAGCGTCGATTCGCCGCCGATGAAGATCTGCACGCCCTGGGCGTGGCTCGACACGTCGAGCAGTTGCAGGAGGCCCGTCTTTTGGTCGAATACGTCAAACAGCTTGCGCAGTCGTGCCATGTCGGACGACAGGTCCGCCACTTCGAGCAGGTTGCGCTCACCGGAAATCAGCACGGTGTCCTCGGTGTCGGGCACCTCGGTGCTGGCCGTCACGGCCGCGTGCATCAGCGTCGTCATGTCGCCGCGCAGCTGGTCGATCTCGTCGCGCAGGCGGCGGCGCACCTCGTCGAACGACAGGCCGGCGAAATGCGCATTGATGTAGTTGGACGCCTCGGTCAGCTGCGACGGCGAATAGTCACGCGGCGTTGCGAGCATGCGGTTCTGCACGTCGCCCTCGGGCGTGACGATGATCAGCAGGATGCGCTTGTCGGACAGGCGCATGAACTCGATCTGCTTGAACACGTGGCTGCGGCGCGGCGTCAGCACGACGCCCGCGAACTGCGACAGGTTCGACAGCACGCTCGCGGCGGCGGCAACCACCCGCTGCTGCGGCTCGCCGGCCTGCAGCGTGTTCTGCACCTGGCGCGCGACGGCCTCGGCGTCGATCGGCGCCTCGACCGTCAGCATCGTATCGACGAACAGCCGGTAGCCGCGCGGCGTCGGGATGCGGCCGGCCGACGTGTGCGGGCTCGACACGAGGCCGAGCTCCTCCAGGTCGGACATCACGTTGCGGATCGTCGCCGGGCTCAGCTCGAGCCCGGAGTAACGGGACAACGTGCGCGATCCGACTGGCTGACCGTCGGCGATATACCGTTCGATCAGGGTTTTCAGGAGGGTTCGTGCGCGAGGATCTAGCATGGTGGAAAATTTTAGCGCAACGGCGCGACCGCGGCGAGTGGCGTCGGCCACCGTTGCGCGGGCCGAGCCGATCCGGCCCCGTCCGCGCACAGCCGGTTCTTTTCGTCAACGAGCTATGGTGTAATGCCGGCATGAAAACCGGTAATCAGTTCAATACTGTCGCGCTCGTCGGCCGGAGCAACACGCCCGGCATCGCCGAGCCGCTCGCCACGCTGGCGGACAGCATCGCCACGCTCGGCTTCGAGGTCGTCTTCGAAAGCGAGACCGCGCGGGAAATCGGCATCGCCGGCTACCCGGCGCTCACCCCGGCCGAAATCGGGGCGCGAGCGGACGTGGCGATCGTGCTCGGCGGCGACGGCACGATGCTCGGCATCGGCCGCCAGCTTGCGCCGTACCGGACACCGCTGATCGGGATCAACCACGGGCGGCTCGGCTTCATCACCGACATCGCGGCATCCGACATGCACGCGCTCGTCCCCGTGATGCTGGCCGGCAAGTTCGAGCGCGAGGAGCGCTCGCTGCTCGAGGCGCGGATCGTGCGCGACGGCGAACCGATCTACCACGCGCTCGCGTTCAACGACGTCGTCGTGAACCGCAGCGGCTTCTCCGGGATGGTCGAGCTGCGTGCGTCGGTCGACGGCCGTTACATGTACAACCAGCGCTCGGACGGGCTGATCGTCGCGACGCCCACCGGCTCGACCGCGTATGCGCTGTCGTCGGCCGGCCCGATCCTGCATCCGCAGCTGGCGGGCGTCGTGCTCGTGCCGATCGCGCCGCACGCGCTGTCGAACCGGCCGATCGTGCTGCCCGACGACTCGAAGATCGCGATCCAGATCGTCGGCGGCCGCGACGTCAACGTGAATTTCGACATGCAGTCGTTCACGTCGCTCGAGCTGAACGATACGATCGAGGTGCGCCGCTCGAAGCACACCGTGCCGTTCCTGCACCCGATCGGCTACAGCTACTACACGACGCTGCGCAAGAAGCTGCACTGGAACGAACACGCATCGAACGAAGACGACAAGGCGTCCTGACGCCGCCCCGCCCGACACCATGCTCCGCCACCTCTCGATCCGCGACTTCGTCATCGTCGCCGCGCTCGATCTCGAATTCGACAGCGGCTTCTCCGTCTTTTCCGGCGAAACCGGCGCCGGTAAATCGATCCTGATCGACGCCCTCGCCCTCGCGCTCGGCGAACGTACCGACGCGAGCGTCGTGCGCACCGGCTGCGGCCGCGCCGACATCACGGCCGAATTCACGCCGCACGACCGCGTCGCGCGCTGGCTCGACGAACACGCGTTCGACGCCGAGGATACCGTGATGCTGCGCCGCGTGATCGACGCGAACGGCCGGTCGCGCGCGTTCATCAACGGCACCAGCGCGACACTCGCGCAACTGCGCGAGCTCGGCGAGATGCTCGTCGACATCCACGGCCAGCACGCGCACCAGTTGCTGATGCGGCCCGACGCGCAGCGCGAGCTGTTCGACACGCACGCGGGGCTCGTCGCCGATGCCGCGAACGTCGCGCGCGCCTGGCGCGTGTGGCGCGACGCGACGCAGGCGATCGACGCCGCGAAGGCGCACGAGCGCGAGTTGCAGCTCGAACGCGAAAAGCTCGCGTGGCAGCTCGCCGAACTCGACAAGCTCGCGCCGCAAGCCGGCGAATGGGACGAAGTCAGCAACGAACACAAGCGCCTGTCGCATTCGGCGAACCTGATCGAAGGCGTGCGCGGCGCGCTCAACGCGCTGTCCGAGTCCGACGACGCGATGCTCGCGCAGCTCGGCGCGATCGTGTCGAAACTGCGCGGCCTGGCCGATTACGACACCGCGCTCGGCGATGCGCTCGCGTCGCTGGAACCGGCCGAGATCCAGTTGCAGGAAGCCGTCTATTCGCTGTCGCACTATGCACAGCGCGTCGATCTCGACCCCGAGCGGCTCGCGCAGGTCGAAACGCGTCTCGACGCGCTGCACTCGACCGCCCGCAAGTTCCGGCTGCCGCCCAACACGCTGCACGAAGAGCATGCGGCGCGCCGCGCCCAGCTCGCCGCGCTCGACGCGGCCGCCGATCTCGGCGCGCTCGAGGCGGCGCAGGCCAAGGCGCGGGAAGCCTATCTCGCCGACGCCAAACGCCTGTCGAAGGCACGCGCGCAGGCCGCCAAGGCGCTCGGCACGGCCGTCACGGCCGGCATGCAGGAATTGTCGATGGCGGGCGGAAGCTTCGAAGTCGCGCTCGTGCCGCTCGCGGACGGCGGCCCGCACGGGCTCGAGCAGGTCGAATTCCGCGTGGCCGGGCACCCGGGCGTGCCGCTGCGGCCGCTCGCGAAGGTCGCGTCGGGCGGCGAACTCGCGCGGATCAGCCTCGCGCTCGCGGTCATCGCCAGCGCGGCGAGCCCGACGCCGACGCTGATCTTCGACGAAGTCGATACGGGAATCGGCGGCGGCGTCGCCGAAGTGGTCGGCCGCCTGTTGCACCAGCTCGGGCGCGACCGTCAGGTGTTGTGCGTGACGCACCTGCCGCAGGTCGCCGCGCGCGGCGACCATCATTTCCAGGTGGCAAAGGGCGCCGACGAGCGCGGCGGCACGGTCTCGACGGTCGTCGCGCTCGACCGCGCCAACCGGATCGAGGAAGTCGCGCGGATGCTCGGCGGGCTCGAAATCACGGCCACCACGCGCAAGCACGCGAAGGAAATGCTGGCGGCCTGACGCGGCCGCCCGTCCCGCCCGAAACGAAAGGGCTCGCACGTTCAATTCAGGGCGGTACGCGGATCGATGCCGCGCCCGCCACCCGCCTTCCGTTCAAACGCCCGTTTCAACCGCGCCGAACACGCGCGTCCACAGCGCCGTCACGGCCGCCCGCTCGTCGGCCACCACTGCCGGATCGACGCGCGCCTTCTCCATCCCGTCGAGCCGCAGCTTGTGCTGCAGCTTCCGGTATTTGCGGTACGCGGCGCCGACGCACTCGGCCTCGTCCTCGCTCATCAGCCCGAAGCGCGCGACCTCGCGCAGCAGCGCGATGTTGCCGGTATTGCGGATCAGCTCGGCGTCGCTCGACGCATGCAGCAGCACCCAGTACTGGACGATGAACTCGATGTCGACCATCCCGCCGCGATCGTGCTTCAGGTCGAACAGTTCGGTCTGGTTCGGATGGCCGGCAAACACCTTGCCGCGCATGTCGACGATCTCCTTGGCAAGCACGCCGCCGTCGCGCGGCGTCGTCAGCACCTGCTGGCGGATCGCCTCGAAATCCGCGCCGATCTGCGCATCGCCCGCGCTGTAGCGGGCGCGCGTCAGCGCCTGGTGCTCCCACACCCACGCGGTGTTGGCGGCGTCGCCCTCGCGCAGCTGATAGCGGCGGAACGCGTCGAGATCGGTGACAAGCAGCCCGGCCTCGCCGTTCGGCCGCAACCGCAGGTCGATGTCGAACAGCGCGCCCGCGCCGGTCGCGGTCGTGAGCCACGTGATCAGGCGCCGCGTGAAGGTCGTGTAGACGTCCGCCGAACGCTCGTCCGGGTCGTCGTACAGGAAGATCAGGTCGAGATCCGACGCGTAGCCGAGCTCCTTGCCGCCCAGCTTGCCGTACGCGATCACCGCGAACTTCGGCACGTCGCGATGGCGCTTCGCGAGCTGCGACCAGACGACTTCGATCGTCACGTCGAGCACCGCGTCGGCCAGCTCGGACAGCCGGTCGCTCACATGCTCGACCGACAGTTGCCCGGCCAGATCGATCAGCAGGATCCGGAACACCTCCGCGTGCTGCGCGTGGCGCAGCAAGTCCATCTGCTGCTCGGGGCCGTCGGCCGCCGCGAGCCGCGCGCGCAGCGCATCCTTGAACGCGGGCCAGTCGAACGGGCTCGCGATCGCCTCGTCGTCGAGCAGCTCGTCGAGCAGTTGCGGATGGCGGATCAGGTAGCCGCCGCCCCAGCGCGTCGCGCCGAGCACCGACAGCACACGGTCGAGCGCGGCCGGATATTCGGTCAGCAGCGCGAGATAGACGCCGCGCCGGCTGACGGTCTCCAGCAGGTCGAACAGCCGCACGATCGTGTCGTCGCGACGCGCGGCGTCGATCTTCGGCGCGGCGTCGAGCGCGCGCTGCGCGACGCTGTCGAAGCGCTGCCGGCTCTTTTCCGGCAGTCCGGTGTAGCGCGACGATTGCCAGACCGCGCGCAACCGCGCGAGCACGGCGGCCGGATCGGTGAAGCCGAGACCGTCGAGGCGCGCGACCAGCGCGTCGTCCTCGCCGTCGTCGGCCAGCGCGCCGCTCCAGATCCACGCGGCCGCCGTGTCGTCGCCGGCCGCGCACGGCGCGCCGTTCGCCTTGTCGGCAAAAATCTGGTCGAACTGCGCTTCGACGAACGTGCGGTGGCCGTCCAGCACCGTCATCAGCGCCGCGTAGTCTGCAAACCCGAGCGACGCGGCCAGTGCCGCGCGCTCGTCGGGCTCGACCGGCATCGCGTGCGTCTGCGCGTCGTTGCGGTACTGCAACCGGTGCTCGAGCGTGCGCAGGAAGCGGTAGGCGTCGGTCAGGCGGGCGCAGACATCATCGCCGATCAGCCCGCGCGCCTGCGCATGTCGCAGCACCGCGAGCGTCGGCCGCACGCGGAATTCCGCATCCTGGCCGCCGCGAATCAACTGGAACACCTGAGCGCTGAACTCGATCTCGCGGATCCCGCCGCGCCCGAGCTTGATGTCGTCGGCCTTGTCGGGCCGCATCGACGCGCGCCGCGCGGCTTCGTGCCGGATCTGCTGGTGCAGCGAACGGATCGCGCCGATCACGCCGAAATCGAGATAGCGGCGGTACACGAACGGCTTGACGATCGATTCCAGCTGCGCCGCCAGCCGCTGCGCCGCGTCGCTGTCGCCTTCCGACACGAGCCGCCCCTTGATCCACGCATAGCGCTCCCACTCGCGCCCCTGTACGTAGAAGTACTCCTCGAGCATCCCGAGGCTGCAGACGAGCGGCCCCGAATCGCCGTTCGGGCGCAGCCGCATGTCGACGCGAAACACGTAGCCGTCGGCCGTGACCTCGGACAGCACGCCGATCAGCCGCCGGCCGAGCCGCGTGAAGTATTCCTGCGTGGACAGCGGCGAACGTGCGCCGCCGGTGGTCTCGCCGTCGTCCTCGTAGACGAAGATCAGGTCGATGTCCGACGATACGTTCAGTTCGCGGCCGCCGAGCTTGCCCATCCCGACCACGCCGAGCACGACGCGCTGGCCGTCGGCGCCGCGCGGCTCGCCGTACAGCGCCTCGAGTTCGGCCGACAGCAGCGCCAGCGAGCGCTGCACGGCCACTTCGGCGAGATCGGTCATCGCGCCCGTTACCTCGGCGACGTCCGCCAGGCCGCGCAGGTCGCGCTCCGCGACCGCGCCGAACGCCTCGGCGCGCAATTGCCGCAGCGCGCGCTTCAGTTGCTCGTCGCCCGGCACGGCCGTGCCGGCCGGCGTCGCGAGCAGCTCGGTCAAGCGCGCGTCGAGCTGCGCGCGGCCGAGCGGCGCGGCCGCCCACGTGGCGACCCGCTCGGCCAGCGCGGGCCGCGCGGCAGCCGCGCGGGCAAGGTATCGGGAATAGGACGTGCTGATCAGGGCGGAAGCGTCGGTCATCGAGAAGCGGGCCTGGCGGAAAGGCCGGGCTGGCAGCGGGCCGGCGCGTGCGCGCCCCGCTGCCGACCGGCCCCATGGACTCGGCGCGGCCTCGCCGGACGCCCGTGCGCCCGTCGCGACACCGCGCGCCGGAAAGCCCGTGCCGTGCTGCCGCAACGGCCGCCGGCACGGACCCGTGTGATACATTTCAACGTCAATCTGCAAAACTACCATATCGCCGCCCGTCCGCCGCATGTCCGACCGTCAGGAATCCGCCGTAGCTGCGCCCGAAGCGGGACCTCCGAAGCACGATCATCCGGTCCTGCGTCGCGTGTTCAAGGCGACGCTGGCAGTCGGAATCGGCACCTACTTCGTCGCGTCCGGCGCCTTCCTCGGGCTGCGCTACGTGCTGCTGCCCCGCATCGACGAATACCGCCCGCGCATCGAGCGCGCCGTGTCGGACAAGCTCCACGCGCAGCTTTCGATCGGCAAGCTTTCCCCGAACTGGTCCGGCATGCAGCCCGGCGTCGAACTCACGAACCTGACGATCCGCGGCCGTGACGGCCAGGTCGCGCTGTCGGTGCCGCACGCAACCGCCGCGCTGTCGTGGATGTCGCTGCTGCGGCTGTCGCCCGCGCTGTCGAGCCTGCTCGTCGACCAGCCCGACCTCGTCGTCGCCCGTGCAGCCGACGGTTCGCTGAGCGTCGCGGGCGTCGGCGTGGCCACCACCCACGGCGGCAACGACACGTTCGGCACCTGGCTGCTGAAGCAGGAGGCGATCGTGCTGCGCGGCGGCACGCTGCGCTGGCGCGATGCGCAGCACGACGCACCGGAACTCGTGCTGTCGGGCATCCGGCTCGCGGTGCTCAACGACGGCCGCGTGCACAAGGTCGCGCTGCAGGCGCCCGCGAACGGCACGCTGCTGCTCGGCCCGCTCGATTTCCGCGCGCGCTTCAAGCACAAGCCGCTCGCGCCGATCGGCAAGCCGGCGAACTGGACCGGCGACGCCTACCTGTCGACGGGCCTCGTCGACCTGCAGACGCTCACGCGTTATCTCGACGTGCCGCTCACGATCCACGCGGGCCGGATCGACAACGCGATCTGGGCGACCTTCGGCGACGGCCACCTGCGCTCGGCGGGCGGCGACCTGCAAGGCGCCGACGTCGCGCTGCGCGTGCGCCCGACGCAGCCGCGGCTCGACGTGCCGACGGTCGGCTTCGGCTGGGACATGGTGCTCGATGCGGGCCACGACTACACGCTGCACCTGACGCACTTCAATGCGGAGCTCGGCCAGCCGCCGCTGCCGGACGGCACGCCGCTCGCCCGCTCGCTCGCGCTGTCGACGCTGACGGCACGCTACCGCGTGCCCACCGCGAACCAGGGGCAACTGCTCAGCGTGGTCGGCGACCGCGTCGATCTCGGCATCCTCAGCGAATTCATCCGCGGGCTGCCGCTGCCGGCGCGCCTGCGCAACGAGCTGATCAAGATCGACCCGCGCGGGATGGTGTCGAACTATCACATCGAGGTCGAGCGCGCGAAACCCGCGCACGCCGATCTCGCCGACGAGGAGCGGCGCATGGGCGCCGCGCCGATCGTCCGCTACCGCTTCCTCGGCGATCTGCAAGGCATCAGCTTCGCCGCGCAGGAGCCGCCGCCCGGGCTCTCGCCGCGCGGCCACCCGCGCGCCGGCTGGCCGGGCGTCGAGAACCTGTGGGGCCGCGTCGATGCGAACGAGACGGGCGGCGCCGCGCATATCGACACGGTCAACGCGGCCGTCACCGTGCCCGGCGAATTCGACGAGCCGCGCCTGACGTTCGACCGGCTGCGCGGCAATGCCAAATGGACGATCACGCCCGCGCCCGGCGACAAGCACGCGCGCGTCGACGTATCGCTGCCCGACCTGTTCGTGTCGAACCCCGATGCCGAAATCGCGGTGTCGGGCTCGTACACGAACCCAGGCCACGGCCGCGGCGCGCTCGACCTGCGCGCCGATTTCGCGCGCGCGTCGGTCGCGCGCATTCCGCGCTACCTGCCGACCGGGATGTCCGAACACCTGCGCGACTATCTCGGCCACGCGCTGCAGGACGGCAAGGTGTCCAAGGGCGCGTCGATCGTCGCGCGCGGCCCGCTCGAGAAATTCCCGTTCGAACACGAGCCGGACGCCGGCGTGTTCCACATCGTCGCGCCGTTCACCGGCGGCCGCTTCGAGCCGACGCCGTACCCGCCGCGCAAGCTCGCGAACGGCACGCCGAGCGTCTGGCCCGCGCTCGACGGGATCGACGGCGTGTTCGAGCTCGCGCAGAACAAGCTGCGCTTCGACATCGCGCGCGCGCACTACAAGCGCGTCGTGCTGACGAAGGTCGCGGGCCGCATCGACGATCTCGGCAATCCGTCGCACTCGCCGCTGATCATCGACGGCCATGCCCAGGGCCCGCTCGCCGACCTGATCGACTACGCGGACAACAGCTCGCTCGGCACGATGAGCAACCACATCGGCCAGCGGATCGATGCGCAGGGCCCCGCGTCGCTCGCGCTCAAGATCACGATTCCGCAGCACGTCCCCCATCCGCACACGCACATCGAAGGCGCGCTCGCGTTCGGCGGCAACACGCTGTCGACCAGCGGCGTGCCGCCGCTGTCGGCCCTGCGCGGCAGCGTCCGCTTCACCGAGGCCGGCGCGTCGCTGCACGCGCTGTCGGGGCGCTTCCTCGGCGGCCCGGTGCGCGCGAACGGCAACTTCCAGTCGCACGGCCCGTACGCGGTGGACGTCGACGGCCGGCTCGCGCTCGACGCCGCGCGCGGCCTGAACCTGCACGGCGCGGCCGCCGCGCTGCTCGAGCATGTGGTCGGCGACGCGCCGTACAAGGTCGCCGTGCGCGGCGCGCCGGGCCGCCTGCCCGACGTCAGCGCGCAATCCGACCTGACCGGCGTGGCGCTGAACTTCCCGGCGCCGTTCGCGAAACCGGCCGGCACGCCGATGCCGTTCCGCTTCACGCTGCAGCCGGCGCCGCAGGCGGACGGCAAACGCCTCGAACACGCCGACCTGACGCTCGGCCCGGTGACCGCGACCTACCTGCTCGATGCGACGCGCGGCCAGCCGCTGCGCGCGGTACGCGGCGCGATGGGCATCCACCGGATGCCCGACATGCCGCAGGACGGCGTGAGCGCGGCCGTCGACGTCGGCGAACTGGACGCCGACGCGTGGCTCGCCCTCGCCCGCACGCTGCAGCCCGACACGCCGCGTGCACCGGCGCCGCAGGGCGCGCCGCGCGTCGATTTCGCGAGCTTCGCGCCGAAGCGCTTCGCGTTCCATTTCGGCACGCTGAAGCTGCTCAAGCGCAACTGGGAGAACGTGATCGTCGGCGCGTCGCACGTCGACGACCTCTGGCAGGCGAACATCGCGTCGAACCAGATCTCGGGCTACCTGTCGTGGGCGCCGGGCGGCGGCCACAACGGCGCGGGCGTGCTCAACGCGCGGCTCGCGAAGCTCGTCGTGCCGCAGAGCTCGCAACACGATCTCGTCGGCCGCGCGATGAACCTGCCGACGCCGACCGACCGCCCGATACCGTCGATCGACCTGATCGTCGACCAGGTCGTCGCGCGCGATCACGACATCGGCCGGCTCGTCGTCAACGCGCGCAACATCGACGAAGACGGCACGCCCGTGTGGCAGCTCGACAAGCTGGAACTGTCGAACCCGGCCGCGAAGCTCACGGCGACCGGCAACTGGCGCACGTCGCGCCATGCGCTCGCCCGCGGCGCCGGCGAAAACGACGCGCCGCGCCGCACCGTGTTCGACTTCAAGCTCGACATCGACAACGCGGGCGCGCTGCTCGACCGCGTCGGCCTGCCGCGCACGCTCTCGGGCGGTCACGGCTCGGTCACGGGCAAGGTCGGCTGGCGCGGCGGCCCGACCGCACTCGACTTCCCGTCGCTCGGCGGCCAGGTCGCGGTCGACCTCGAACACGGGCAGATCCTGAAGGTCGATCCGGGCGCGGCGAAACTGCTCGGCGTGCTGAGCCTGCAGAGCCTCGCGCGCTTCCTGACGCTGAACTTCCGCGACGTGGTCGGCAAGGGGCTGCCGTTCGACAAGATCACCGGTACCGGCCGGATTTCGAACGGGATCGCGCGCACCGACGACTTCTCGATGATGACGGGCCCCGCGAACGTCACCGTGCGCGGCGCGGTCGATCTCGGCGCCGAGACGCAGGATCTGCATGCGCACGTCGCGCCGAAAATCAGCGCGGGCGCAGCCGCGATCGGGGCGGCCATCATCAACCCGCTGCTCGGCGTCGGCGTGCTGGCCGCGAACTACGCGCTGTCCGAGACGCTGTCGCGCGCGTTCGCGCTCGACTACGCGATCACCGGCTCGTGGGCGCACCCGCACATCGAGCGGGTGCGCGGCGATCAGGGTAAGATGAATCACGGTCCGGCCGATGCGGCGAGCCATTGAGCGCGCATCGAACCGCGAAGGGCGCCGGGCCGCACCCCATTTATGACGCAACCGATTCCGCGATGACCGACCACGCCCGTTCCGCCACGCCCTTCCGGGTCGCCGCGCTGCAGATGGTGAGCACGCCGGACGTCACACGCAATCTGGCCGAAGCACGCCGCCTGATCGCGGAAGCCGCCGGCGAAGGCGCGCAGCTCGTGCTGCTGCCGGAGTATTTCTGCTTCATGGGTCACCGCGACACCGACAAGCTCGCGCTCGCCGAACCGTACCGGGACGGCCCGATCCAGCAGTTCCTCGCCGACGCCGCGCGCCGCCACGGCATCTGGGTGATCGGCGGCACGCTGCCGCTGAAGGCGCCGGAACCCGATCGCGTGCTGAACACCACGCTCGTGTTCGATCCGGCCGGCAACGAAGCCGCGCGCTATGACAAGATCCACCTGTTCAACTTCGAGAAAGGCGACGAATCGTTCGACGAGGCGCGCACGATCCGCGCGGGCGACACGGTCGTCGCGTTCGACGCGCCGTTCGGGCAGGTCGGCCTGTCGGTCTGTTACGATCTCCGCTTTCCGGAGCTGTACCGCCGCATGGGCGACTGCGCGCTGATGGTCGTGCCGTCGGCGTTTACGTATACGACGGGCCGCGCGCACTGGGAAACGCTGCTGCGCGCGCGGGCCGTCGAGAACCAGTGCTACGTGCTCGCGGCCGCGCAAGGCGGCAAGCACGAGAACGGCCGGCGCACGTGGGGCCACAGCATGCTGATCGACCCGTGGGGCGAAACCGTCGCGGTGCGCGACGAGGGCGCCAGCGTCGTGCTCGGCACGATCGATCCGCAGCGCATCGCCGACGTACGCCAGAGCCTGCCCGCGTGGCGGCACCGCGTGCTGACCTGAATCCGCCGCACCGCTTGAAACGCCGCGCGGCCCAACCGTCTGCCCGGCAGCACCCGACAACTTTTTGAGAACTCCCGATATCCGCATGAACATCATCGAACCCGGCATCCGCAACCTCGCGCTGGCGAAGGACATCCTGCTCACGCCGTACGGCCTCGACGAAAGCCTGCTCACGCGCACGATCGCCGACATCTTCACGCATCGCGTCGACTACGCGGACCTGTACTTCCAGGCGACCCGCAGCGAAGCGTGGAGCCTCGAGGAAGGCATCGTCAAATCGGGCAGCTTCAGCATCGACCAGGGCGTCGGCGTGCGCGCGGTCGCGGGCGACCGCACCGCGTTCGCGTATTCGGACGACCTGTCGCCCGAAGCGATCGCGCAAGCCGCCGCCGCGACCAAGGCGATCGCGGCGGCCGGCGGCGGCCGCCAGAAGATCAAGGCAGCCACGTCGCTGACGGGCATCTCGGGCCGCGACCTGTACCTGCCGTCCGACCCGCTCGCGTCGCTCGACGCGACGGCCAAGGTCAAGCTGCTCGAACGCATCGAGCAGATGGCGCGCGGGCGCGACCCGCGCGTCACGCAGGTGATGGCCGGGCTCGCCGGCGAATACGACGTCGTGCTGGTCGCGCGCAGCGACGGCGCGCTCGCGGCCGACATCCGGCCGCTCGTGCGCGTGTCGGTCACGGTGATCGCCGAACAGAACGGCCGCCGCGAGATCGGCTCGGGCGGCGGCGGCGGCCGCTTCGACTACGGCTACTTCACCGACGAAATCCTGTCGCGCTATGTCGACGACGCCGTGCACGCGGCGCTCGTCAATCTCGATGCACGCCCCGCGCCGGCCGGCGCGATGACGGTCGTGCTCGGGCCGGGCTGGCCGGGCGTGCTGCTGCACGAGGCGATCGGCCACGGTCTCGAAGGCGACTTCAACCGCAAGGGCTCGTCCGCGTTCGCGGGCCGGATCGGCGAGCAGGTCGCCGCGAAGGGCGTGACCGTCGTCGACGACGGCACGCTGCCGAACCGCCGCGGCTCGCTGAACATCGACGACGAAGGCAACCCGACGCAGTGCACGACGCTGATCGAGGACGGCATCCTGAAGGGCTACATCCAGGACA
Organism: Burkholderia sp. BE12; assembly: GCF_002959955.1. NCBI lineage: Bacteria > Pseudomonadati > Pseudomonadota > Betaproteobacteria > Burkholderiales > Burkholderiaceae > Burkholderia > Burkholderia sp. BE12. The sequence goes on from NZ_PREY01000007.1 coordinate 248,602, forward strand.
CGCTGAACGCGCGGCTGATGAAGATGCCGGTCACGGGCAACGCGCGGCGCGAGTCGTACGCGGCGCTGCCGATGCCGCGCATGACGAACACCTACATGCTGAACGGCGACAAGGATCCGCAGGAAATCATCGCGTCGGTGAAGAACGGCCTGTACGCGGTGAATTTCGGCGGCGGCCAGGTCGACATCACGAACGGCAAGTTCGTGTTCTCGGCATCCGAGGCGTACATGATCGAGAACGGCAAGGTCACCTACCCGGTGAAGGGCGCGACGCTGATCGGCAGCGGCCCGGAATCGCTGAAGTACGTGAGCATGATCGGCAACGACATGTCGCTCGACACGGGCGTCGGCGTGTGCGGCAAGGAAGGCCAGAGCGTGCCGGTCGGCGTCGGCCAGCCGACCCTGCGGATCGACAAGATGACGGTCGGCGGTACGGCATAACCGCATCGCGGCGCAGACAATCCGCGCATTTTTATGAAAACGCGCGGATTATCCGCATTTTCGACGCTCCCCGGTTGCCAGCCGCCCGGGGACGGGGTATAAATTCCGAATCAACTTTTTTGACGAGCCGAATTTCCGTCATGTCCGCCAAGTTTTACTTTTACTTTTTTTGGTATCTCAGACCGCTGGCGGATCGAGAGGGTTGATGGCGCGTAAAGCGCAACCGAAATTCCCGAAAAAACCGCCGGCGAACCCGGCGGTTTTTTTTCGCCCTTCGCCAGCCGGTCGCCGCCGCAGCGGTCCCGCGGCCCCGCCGGCCCCCCTGAATGAATTGCCTGCATCGATGAATCTGCCGCACACGCACTGACCGAACGGCGCCCGCAAAATTAGGAGAAACAGCATGCCCCCGCACAACACCGACGACGTCCGCATTCGCGAACTCAAGGAACTGACGCCGCCCGCCCACCTGATCCGCGAATTCGCGTGCTCCGAAGCCGCGTCCGAGCTGATCTACCACTCGCGCCAGTCGATGCACCGCATCCTGCACGGGATGGACGACCGGCTGATCGTCGTGATCGGGCCGTGCTCGATCCACGACACGAAGGCGGCGATCGAATACGCGGGCCGGCTCGTGAAGGAGCGCGAGCGCTTCAACGGCGAACTGGAAATCGTGATGCGCGTGTACTTCGAGAAGCCGCGCACGACGGTCGGCTGGAAGGGGCTCATCAACGATCCGCACCTCGACAACAGCTTCAAGATCAACGAAGGGCTGCGCACCGCGCGCGAACTGCTGCTGCAGATCAACGAAATGGGGCTGCCGGCCGCGACCGAATACCTCGACATGATCAGCCCGCAGTACATCGCCGACCTGATCTCGTGGGGCGCGATCGGCGCGCGCACGACCGAATCGCAGGTGCACCGCGAGCTCGCGTCGGGGCTGTCGTGCCCGGTCGGCTTCAAGAACGGCACCGACGGCAACGTGAAGATCGCGGTCGACGCGATCAAGGCCGCGTCGCAGCCGCACCATTTCCTGTCGGTGACGAAGGGCGGCCATTCGGCGATCGTGTCGACCGCCGGCAACGAGGACTGCCACGTGATCCTGCGCGGCGGCAAGGCGCCGAACTACGACGCGGACAGCGTGAACGCCGCCTGCGCCGACATCGGCAAGGCCGGCCTCGCCGCGCGCCTGATGATCGACGCGAGCCACGCGAACAGCTCGAAGAAGCACGAGAACCAGATCCCCGTGTGTGCCGACATCGGCCGCCAGATCGCGGCCGGCGACGAACGCATCGTCGGCGTGATGATCGAATCGCACCTCGTCGAGGGTCGCCAGGACCTGAAGGAAGGCTGCGCGCTGACCTACGGCCAGAGCATCACCGATGCGTGCATCGCGTGGGACGACAGCGTGAAGGTGCTCGAAGGCCTCGCGGAATCGGTCAAGGCGCGGCGGGTTGCGCGAGGCAGCGGCAACTGACTGACGCAAGCAGGCTGAATCGTGATGGCCCCCTGCCGGCGGGTTGGCCATGCGGTCAGCCTGCGGTCGGCATCTGGCTCTGCTAGACTAGCTAATATAGCCTAGCTAATCAGGAAACAATCATGCCGACCGTCAACATGCACGACGCCAAGTCGCGGCTCTCGAGCCTCGTGGAAGCACTCGAATTGGGGCGCGAATCCGAGGTCGTGATCGCCCGCAACGGTCATCCGGTTGCCCGGATCGTTCCGTACGCGGCACCGAAGCGGATCGGTGCGGCCCGTCAGTTGCTTGCCGGGCTGAACATCCCGACTACCGTCGAGGCATTCAATGCCGGCGACGAATCGATCGCCGCCGAGTTCGATGCCAGCGCGGAACGGGGGCTCGGGCCGTGAAACTGCTGCTCGATACGCATATCGCGCTGTGGGCCGCTGAAGGCGCGCCTCAACTTTCTCCGATTGCGGTCGCGTTGATCGAGGATCCCGCGAACACCCTGTATGTCAGTGCCGCATCCATCTGGGAAATCGCGATCAAATACCGTAAAGGCAACCTGCCCGTTCATCCGCGCGACGCACGTTCGGCGTTCCGGCTCGCCGGCTTCGCGGAGCTGCCGATCAGCAGCGATCACGTCGAGGCGGTCGCCGCGCTGCCGGATTTCCCGGACCATGCCGACCCGTTCGATCGCGTGATGGTTGCCCAGGCACTTCATGAGGGCATGCCGCTCGTCAGTGCCGACCCAAAAGTATGGCGCTATCACGCGACGCTGATGCTGCGCGCCTGACGCCATCTGCGCGACACCGCACGCGACAAAATCAAAGCCCGGCTCGCGCCGGGCTTTTTTATCGGCCGGAAACCCGCCGTGCGCGCATTACTCGAGCGCGCCCGACCCGAAGATCTCCGTGTTCACGCGTTCCGGTGCGACGCCGAGCGCGACGAGCGCGTCGCGCTGCGCCTTCATGAACGCGATCGGGCCGCAGATGTAGTAATCGGCGTTCGGCACCAGCGCATACTGCTGCACGCGTTCCGGCGTGAGGCGCCCTTCGAGGTCGTGGTCGATGCCAACGCGATCGTTCGGGCCGACCAGTTCGTACAGCACCGTTCGCTTGACGTTCGCATGCTCGCCGACGGTGTCGTTCAGCCAATCGCGGAACGCGTGCACCGCGCCCGAACGGCATGCGTGGACGAACCGCACGTCGCGCTTGCTGCCTTCGGCGATCAGCGTCGACGCCATCGACATCATCGGCGTGATGCCGACCCCGCCCGAGATCAGCACGACCGGCGTATCGGCATCCCGCTTCAGCGAAAAGTCGCCCATCGGCGCGGTCACTTCGACGATCGCCCCCTCTTCCACCCCGTCGTGCATCAGCGTCGACACCTTGCCGGCCGGGATCGCTTCCGCCTTGCCGGCCTCGCGCTTCACCGAGATGCGCAGCCACTTGCCGTGCGGCGCATCGGACAGGCTGTACTGGCGCGGCTGGTCGACGCCGAGATCGCCGACGAAGCGCTTCACCGTGATGTACTGGCCTGGATCGAACGTCGGCGCCTCGCCGCCGTCGGCGGGCGTCAGGTAGAACGACGTGATCTCGTCGCTTTCACGCACCTTGCGCGCGACCTTGAACGGGCGGAAGCCGCTCCACGCAGCGTTCGCGTACAGGTCGGCCTCGGCGCCGATCATGATCTGCGCGAGCTGGCCGTATGCGACGCGCCAGGCTTCGAGCGTGTCGGCATCGACCGCGTCGCCGAGCACTTCGACGATCGACGCGAGCAGGTTCTCGCCGACGATCGGGTAATGCTCGGGGCGGATGTTCAGGCTCGCGTGCTTGTGCGAGATGCGCGACACCGCGCCGCCCAGCGCACCGAGGTTGTCGATGTTCGCCGCATACGCATAGACGGCCTTCGCGAGCGTCTCGGGCTGGCTGCCGGTCTTCTGGTGCGTCTGGTTGAACAGGTTCTTCAGTTCCGGATGACGCGCGAACATGCGCTGATAGAAATGCTTCGTGATCGTCGCGCCGTGCTCGGCGAGGACGGGGGCGGTGGCCTTCACACGGGCCATCTGGTCAGCGGTGATGTGGGTCATGTTCGTTCTCCGTTAAACATGCACATACGATACATGTTTAAAAACAGGCGCCCCTCGGGCAAATTGTCGCAGTGCGCAAAAACGCAACGGCAGGCTAGCGGACGCGCCCGCGCTCCCACAGCACATCGGCGCCGCCGCCGGCGCGGTTCAGCACGCGCGCCAGCACGAACAGCAGGTCGGACAGCCGGTTCACGTACCGCCGCGGTGCATCATTGAGCGTGTCGCCGCGCCCGAGCGCGACGATCGAGCGCTCCGCGCGGCGGCACACGGTTCGGCAGACGTGCGCGAGCGATGCGGCGCGCGAGCCGGCCGGCAGGATGAATTCCTTCAGCGGCGGCAGCGTCGCGTTGTAGTCGGCGAGCCACTGGTCGAGGCGCGCGAGGTGCGTATCGTCGAGCACCGTGTGGCCGGGAATGCACAGCTCGCCGCCGAGATCGAACAGGTCGTGCTGGATCGTGACGAGCGCCGTGCGCACGTCGTCCGGCAACGCCTCGGCCAGCAGCACGCCGAGATTCGAGTTCAGTTCGTCGACGTCGCCGATCGCGGCGATCCGCGCGTCGTCCTTGCCGATGCGCCGCCCGTCGCCCAGCCCGGTGGTACCGTCGTCGCCCGTGCGCGTCGCGATCTTGCTCAAGCGGTTGCCCATGCGAATGTCCTCTCGTGCGCGGCCGCCACGCGGCCCGGTTGGCTGGAACGCGATTATCGCAGCCCGCGGCGGGAGGCGCAGCGAACGTTACAGCGTAGAATGAGCCGACAGTATGACAAGCAGTCAGGAGACATTCGTGAACCACCCTGCCCCGCCGGCCGCCACGCGCCGCCCGCTGCCCCCCGCCATGCTCGATGCGCTGCGCGCCGCTTTCGGCGAGCGCGTATCGACCGCCGACGCGGTTCGCGCCCATCACGGCCGCGACGAATCCCCGTTCGATCCGCAACTGCCCGACGCCGTCGTGTTCGCGCACAGCACCGACGACGTGCGCGAAGTCGTGTCGCTGTGCTCGCTCTACAGCGTGCCGCTGATCCCGTACGGCGCCGGCTCGTCGCTCGAAGGCCACCTGCTCGCGGTGCGCGGCGGCGTGTCGCTCGACCTGTCGGAAATGAACCGCGTGCTGTCGATCAACGCCGAAGACCTGACCGTGACGGTCGAGCCGGGCATCACGCGCAAGGCGCTCAACGAGGCGCTGCGCGACACCGGCCTGTTCTTCCCGATCGATCCGGGCGCCGACGCCAGCATCGGCGGGATGACCGCGACCCGCGCGTCGGGCACCAACGCCGTGCGCTACGGCACGATGCGCGAGAACGTGCTCGGCCTGAGCGCGGTGCTCGCGGACGGCCGCGTGGTCAAGACCGGCTCGCGCGCGCGCAAGTCGTCGGCCGGCTACGACCTCACGCGGCTGTTCGTCGGGTCCGAAGGCACGCTCGGCGTGATCACCGAGATCACGCTGCGCCTGCACCCGCTGCCCGAGGCCGTGTCGGCCGCGATCTGCACGTTCCCGACGATGGGCGACGCAGTCCGCACGGTGATCGAGACGATCCAGATCGGCGTACCGATCGCGCGCGTCGAATTCGTCGACGCGCTCGCGGTGCGCTCGATCAACCGTCACTCGAACCTGACGCTGACCGAAGCGCCGACGCTGTTCTTCGAATTCCACGGCACCGACGCCGGCGTGAAGGAGCAGGCCGAACTCGTGCAGGCGCTCGCCGGCCAGAACGCCGGCCAGGGCTTCGAATGGGCGACGCGCCCCGAGGATCGCACGCGGCTCTGGTCCGCGCGCCACAACGCGTACTTCGCGATGCTGCAGTTGAAGCCCGGCTGCCGCGCGGTGACGACCGACGTGTGCGTGCCGATCTCGCAGCTCGCCGCGTGCGTCGAGGAAACCGAGGTCGACCTGCGCGCGTCGTCGCTGCCCTGCCCGATCGTCGGCCACGTCGGCGACGGCAATTTCCACGTCGCGATCCTGATCGATCCCGACAAGCCCGAGGAGCTCGCCGAAGCCGAGCACATCAACGACCGGATCGTCGAGCGCGCGCTGCGCCTGGGCGGCACCTGCACGGGCGAGCACGGCGTCGGGCTGCACAAGATGCGCTTCCTGCCGAAGGAGCACGGCGACAACGCGATCGACACGATGCGCGCGATCAAGCTCGCGCTCGATCCGCGCAACCTGATGAATCCGGGCAAGATTTTCACGTGCTGACACGGCGGCGCGACGGCGCGCCCCACGCAGGAGAATTGAAATGAACGCGTCCCACCCGGAGCCGTGAGAGCAGAAAGAAGGGGTGGATCCTCACGGGCCGACGGCATCAAAGTGCCCAGGTGGAAAATGCATGCATTTCCCGGCAACCGGAGGA